>NZ_KV827874.1:101408-133152 GCF_001836235.1 Bacillus sp. HMSC036E02
TTCTTTCACTTCTCTTATTAGTGCTTCCTCTAATATTTCACCTTTTTCCACAGCCCCACCTGGCAATGACCAAACGTTTTGTTCTACATTATGTACCATTAATATTTTATCTGTTTCTTCGTCATGTATTAGTGCGTATACGACATCAACTCTTTGCATAAGACTTCTCTCCTCCCAAAAATAATGAAGAGCCGATTCCTAAGAATCGACTCTTCCTATTAATTCATCACTAACTCAGCTGTGAGCTTTTTTTTTAACTTAGCCAGCATGTCAGTTGTCATTTTGTCTAAATCGTATTCTGCTTTAAAGCCCCACTCTTTCATTGCTGCAGTTGCGTCAATAGAGTTTGGCCAGCTATCAGCGATTGTTTGACGAGCTGAATCTACTGCATAATCCATTGTAAACGTCGGAATGTGTTTACGAATTGACGCTGCAATTTGCTCTGGCTCGAAGCTCATTGCTGTAATGTTAAATGCATTTCTATGCACTAGCTTACTTGGATCAGCTTCCATTAATGAAATGATCGCTTGTAAAGCATCAGGCATATACATCATGTCCATGTACGTTCCTTCAGCAATGTATGAGGTGTATGCACCTTTTTTAATCGCCTCATAATAAATTTCAACTGCATAATCAGTCGTTCCGCCTCCTGGAGGAGCTACGTAAGAAATTAAACCTGGGAAACGGACACCGCGCGTATCTACGCCAAATTTTTGATGATAATAATCACATAGTAATTCTCCTGCCACTTTGTTTACCCCATACATCGTAGTAGGACGCTGAATTGTATCTTGCGGTGTATTATCTTTTGGCGTCGATGGACCGAATGCACCGATAGAACTTGGCGTGAAGAACTTACAGTTTAATTCACGAGCTGCTTCTAATGCATTTACAAGTCCGCCCATATTTAAGTTCCATGCGAATAACGGATTTTTTTCTGCTGTTGCTGAAAGTAAAGCTGCTAAATGAATAATTGTATCTACTTCATTACGCTTTGCGATATCATGTAGTTTTTGTCCATCTGTTACATCTAACGTTTCAAATGGACCAGACGTTACTACTTCACTATCTGTTTCACGAATATCTGTTGCAATAACATTTGATGCGCCGTATACATCACGAAGTTTCATTACTAGTTCAGAACCAATTTGCCCTAAAGAACCGGTTACTAGAATTTTTTTCATTTTCCCCACTCCTCATTTGCAAGCTATTCAAAAGATGTCGTTACTTAAATGATGCCCATTTCTTTTCCTACTTTTTCATACTTAAGAATTGCTTCATCTAACATTTCTTTCGTATGAGCTGCTGTAGGCATATTACGAACGCGCCCTGTTCCTTTTGCTACAGTTGGGAACACGATAGATTTTGCGTATACACCTTCTTCATTTAGACGTTTACTAAATTCTTGTGTTAATACTTCGTCCCCAATGATACAAGGTGTAATTGGCGTTTCACTTTCCCCAATGTTAAAGCCAAGTTCTTTTAATCCTTGTTTTAAGTAGCGACCATTTTCCCATAAGCGATCGTGTAACTCTGTGCTTTCCATTAAGATTTCAATTGATCTCATGCAAGCTGCTGCATCAGCTGGTGTTAATGCTGTAGAGAATAAGAATGGACGTGAACGAACTTTTAACCAGTCAATTAAATTTTGTTTCCCTGCTACATATCCACCAATTACCCCAATTGCTTTTGATAATGTACCAATTTGGAAATCAACTTTATCAGAAAGACCGAAGTGCTTTACAGTTCCTGCACCTTTTCCAAGTACACCTGAACCGTGTGCATCATCTACGTATGTCATTAAATCTAACTCTTCTGCAATCTCAACAATTTCTGGTAGTTTTGCAACATCTCCATCCATTGAAAAGACACCGTCTGTAATTACCATTAATTTATTGTAAAGACCTGATTCTTTCGCCGCAATTGCTTTTTGGCGTAAATCTTCCATATCCGAATGTTTATAAACAATAATTTTTGCTTTTGATAGACGACTACCATCAATAATAGAAGCATGGTTTAATTCGTCTGAAAGAATTGCATCATTTTTATCCATAACGGCTGAAATCGCTGCCATATTACAGTTAAATCCTGATTGATAAGCAATTGCTGCTTCTGTATGTTTAAACTTTGCAATTGTTTCTTCTAACTTAATATGCAAATCTAAAGTACCGTTAATTGTACGAACAGCCCCTGCTCCAACACCGTACTTATGAATAGCACCAATTGCTGCTTCTTGCAAACGACTATCTGTTGCTAATCCAAGATAGTTGTTTGAAGATAAGTTAATATATTCTTTTCCGCCAATTGTAATGATTGGTCCATTTGAACTCTCAAGCGGATCAATTACGTTATAAAGCCCCTTTGATTTTAAATCCTCTAAATTTTCTTCTAAAAATTTCGCAAGTGTTTTACTAGACATCGTGAAGCCTCCCATCGTTCATGTAAGCGGATTATTGTCTTAATAGTTCTAATAATCCCTCTACTAGCTTAACACGTTTTCAGAATTTATTATAGAAAAATAGTTTAAAGTAACCGCTTACAATTTTAGATTATATATGATTCATTACAATAAATCTATTATTTACTTTTCATATTTGATAGAATTAAAAAAATATTTCAGGAGGTTTCAAACATGGCATTTACAGAATCTGATGTATACAATAACACAGCATTTTTCGAACAATATATGAAACGAAGATACCGAGAAAATAGCCCAAATGAATCCATTGAAAAACCAATATTCTTTCAGCTCATTGGTCATGTACGAGGAAAACAAATTCTCGATTTAGGCTGTGGTGATGCTAAGTTTGGCGCGGAATTATTAGAAAAGGGATGCTACTCTTACACCGGCATTGAAGGCTCCGAACTTATGTATGAAAAAGCTAAAAAACAACTAGAAAATAAAAATGGAACTGTTCATTTTTTAAACCTCAAAGATTATACCTACCCCTCTTCCACTTTTGATTTAGTAACATCTAGACTCGCCTTACATTATATTGAACATCTTG
Organism: Bacillus sp. HMSC036E02; assembly: GCF_001836235.1. Classification (NCBI taxonomy): domain Bacteria; kingdom Bacillati; phylum Bacillota; class Bacilli; order Caryophanales; family Bacillaceae; genus Bacillus; species Bacillus sp. HMSC036E02. Next base: position 104,417 of record NZ_KV827874.1, read on the forward strand.
ATGCCATTTTTCAAAATGTGTTTCAAACTTTAAAAACAAATGGCACCTTTACCTTTAGCGTTCAACATCCCGTTATTACTTCTTCGTTTGAAAGCTTACAAACAAGTGGTAAAAGAACGAGTTGGCTCGTCGATGATTACTTTAAACTAGGCAAACGGGTTGAACCATGGATTGACCAAGAAGTTATTAAATATCATCGTACAACGGAAGATTATTTTACATTATTACAGCAAGCCGGATTTACCATTACATCATTAAAAGAAGCTACACCAAATCCAACCTATTTTCAAGATGAAGAAGAGTATAAACGTCGCTTACGTATTCCTCTCTTCCTCTTATTTTCTTGTACCAAATAAAAAAACGATGAATCACTCATCGTTTTTTTATCTCATTGCCTGAGCAACTTCTTTAACTACACGTCTTCCTCTTCCGTGAGGTATACAAAGCGGTGTTCCAAATAACGGATCCGTACTAATTTGACACTCCATTCGGAATACATCACGTACTAGTTTCTCATCTACCACTTCTTCAGGTTTACCTTGTGCATATATTTGTTTATCTTGAATGGCTACAATGTTATCTGCATAGCGACATGCTAAATTTAAATCGTGTAATACCATAACAATTGTTCTTTGTTCTGTTTCATTTAATTCGAATAATAAATCTAGCACTTCAATTTGGTGAGTCATATCTAAATATGTAGTAGGCTCATCCAGTAAAATAATATCTGTATCTTGTGCAAGCGTCATTGCAATCCAAGCACGTTGTCGTTGTCCACCTGAAAGAGCATGCACATCACGCTCAGCAAATTCTGTCATACCTGTTGCTGCAAGTGCCTTCTGTACCATTTCCTCATCTTTTTCTGACCACTGTTTCAGCCATGTTTGATATGGATAGCGTCCTTGTTTTACAAGTTGCAATACTGTAAGCCCTTCAGGTGCTTGCGGTCCTTGCGGTAAAATTGCCATTTGACGAGCAATTTGCTTCGTTTGCATACTTTGAATAGCTTGATTATCTAACAAAATGTCACCAGTTGTTGGCTTTAATAATCTAGCTAGTGAACGTAATAAAGTTGATTTCCCGCAACCGTTGGAACCGATAAAGATTGTAATTTCACCTTTTGGAATTTCTAAATTCAACTCATCGATAATAATTGTTTCACCATAAGACAACGTCAAACGTTTCGTCTCCAATGCTTTTTGCATATTCATCTCCCTTTATGAATTCCGACTTTTATAAAGTAAATAAATAAAATAAGGTGCACCAATTGCTGATGTAAATACCCCTGCTGGAATTTCAAGTGGTGTGAAAACTGTACGCCCAATTAAATCTGCAGCAAGTACTAGAATTGCACCAACAATAGCTGCAACTGGGAGTAATGCACCGTATAAAGAACCAACTAGCCTTCGTGAAATATGAGGTGCCATTAAACCGACAAATCCAATTCCTCCGGCGAAGGCAACTGCTCCCCCAATTAAAGCGGTACTAAGTAATAACATGAATACGCGTGACTTCGTTAAAGGAACACCAAGTCCTACCGCAATATCATCCCCTAGCTCTTGCGCATTTAAATGTCTAGCAGCTATAAATGATATTACCGTTAAAATGAGAACCCACGGTGCAAGCACCATAACGTTTTGCCATGAAGAACCATAAACAGTACCTGTAATCCATACATTCGCTTGACTCGCTTGATAAATTGGTGCTAACAACATAAACAAAGTCGTTGCCGCTTTCGTTAATGCCCAAAACCCCACACCAATTAAAACAAGACTAATCGGCGATAACCCGTCATTTCTCCATGCAAATAAATATACAAAAAGCGCCACAATCGTTGCCCCAACAAAGGCTGCTAACGGCATATAATGAATACTTACAGTTAGCGCATTATTTTTATCACTAAATATAGCTAAAAACAATACAACTGCAACACTTGCCCCGCCCGTAATCCCGATGATATCCGGAGAAGCAAGTGGATTTCGAACGAGACCTTGTAAAATACATCCTGCTACAGCAAGCGCAATTCCTACGAGGATAGCAATTAAAATACGTGGCATACGAAACTTATTCACAACCATATTTGACATCGCATCGCCATTTCCAGTAATTGCTTGCCATACGTCATAAGGAGCAATTTTCATGTCTCCCATACCTGCGCTCGCAAAGAATAATCCTATTAAAACAACTAGTAAACTTAACAAGACGAGACAAGCTCGTTTATACATTAAAAACGAGAGCTCACCTTTTCCTATACGAAACGGAATATATTTCTTCATTTGCTAAGCCCTCTCTTACGTGCAATATAAATAAAGAATGGAGCTCCAATAAATGCTGTCATAACTCCTACTGGTACTTCTTGTGGCATAATGACATATCTTGCTGCTATATCAGCCAATATTAGTAGTATTGCACCTAACAATCCGCTATAAGGCACTCTCCATCTGTGGTCAACTCCAACAAGAAATCTCGCAAAATGCGGAGTAATAATTCCAATAAATCCAATTGGGCCAGCAACCGCAACCGAACCACCAGACAACAGTACAATAATAAGTAACACGAATGATTTCATTAAAATTGTTCGTTGTCCAAGTCCTTTCGCGACGTCTTCTCCCATCATCAATGTATTTACTTTCCCTGCCATCATAAGAGATGCAATCCATCCTATTAATAAATATGGGAATACAGATTGTAAAATTTCTAACTTTCTCCCTTGCACAGATCCAGCAAGCCAAAATAATACCTCTTCAAGTGCTTTTTCATTTAACACAAGTAATCCTTGTGTTAATGATGAAAATAACGCACTAATTGCGACCCCTGCTAACGTTAACTTAAGAGGAGTAGTTCCTTCTTTTCCTAAAGAACTAGAAGCAAATACAAGTACAGCTGCAACCGCCGCTCCTAAAAAGGCAATCCATGTGAAAGCTGATAATGATGTTACTGAAAAGATTACAATTGCTACAACTATGAAGAACGCAGCACCTGAATTTAATCCAATAAAATCTGGAGAAGCAAGTGGATTCTTAGTTAAAGTTTGCATAAGACAACCAGCAATGGCTAAACTAGCACCAACACTAGCTGCAATTAACGCCCTAGGCAGACGTACATTTTGAATAATAATATGTTCATTGGAACCGTTAAAATGGAAAAAAGCATCCAATGCTAGTTTCCAACTCGTATTTGTATACCCGAAAATAATACTTCCCCAAATACAAATAACGACTGCAATGATTCCAACAAATAATCCAATCCATTTTGCTCGATTTGTTTTTAATAACATGCAGCGTTTCCCCTTCAATGTATAATGATACGTTGTTAGTGTATTTCAACTTAATTCTCATTGTCAACGGAAATGAGAATTATTTTCACCCATATGTATTGACAATCAAAAGATAAAGGCTTAATATCATGCTTGCTATTGAAAAACATTCTCAACATGTAGGGGGTACATAATGAATTTCATGCGGAAGAAATCGTTTACAGTATTTGTATTTTTACTAGCATTTTCAATGCTTTTAAGCGCTTGTGGAAAATCAAATAACAAAGAAGAATCTACAAAAGAAGATAATAAAAAAGAAGTGGTTACTGTAGAACATGCAATGGGTAAAACAGAAGTTCCTGCTAATCCAAAACGTGTAGTTATCTTAACAAATGAAGGAACTGAAGCTTTACTTGAATTAGGTGTGAAACCAGTTGGTGCTGTAAAGTCTTGGACTGGTGACCCATGGTATCCACATATTAAGGATAAAATGAAAGATGTAAAAGTTGTTGGTGATGAAGGACAAGTTAACGTTGAAACAATTGCTTCTTTAAAACCAGACTTAATTATCGGTAATAAAATGCGCCACGAAAAAGTGTACGAACAACTAAAAGCAATTGCACCTACTGTGTTCTCAGAAACATTACGTGGTGAATGGAAAGATAACTTCAAATTTTATGAAAAATCATTAAATAAAGAAAAAGAAGGTCAAAAAGTTGTAGCTGATTACGAATCACGTATAAAAGATTTAAAAGGCAAACTTGGCGATAAAGTAAACCAAGAAATCTCTATGGTTCGTTTCATGCCTGGTGATGTTCGTATTTATCATGGCGATACATTCTCTGGTGTTATTTTAAAAGAACTTGGATTTAAACGTCCTGGAGATCAAAATAAAGATGATTTTGCAGAGCGTAACGTATCTAAAGAGCGTATTTCTGCTATGGATGGTGACGTATTATTCTACTTCACATTCGATAAAGGAAATGAGAAAAAAGGATCTGAACTAGAAAAAGAGTATATAAACGATCCTCTATTTAAAAATTTAAATGCAGTAAAAAATGGTAAAGCATACAAAGTTGATGACGTTATTTGGAATACAGCTGGTGGCGTAATGGCCGCTAACCTACTATTAGATGACATTGAAAAACGCTTTGTTAAATAATACTTCCTTAACCAGCTCCCTTCTGTGGAGCTGGTTATTTTTCAATTCACTTAAATGTCACATTATTTCGTTTTGTATTTTTATTCCCAATATGTTATATTGAGAAAGTAAATAGAATATATTTTCTTTATATCAGAATAAATGTTTTAATCTAAATTTTCTGATTAATCACTATTTTATTTTCTTTTAGAATTCAATTATTACATTTGAAAACGCTTATCATCTCGTTTTCAGGGCAAAATACAGTAACGGTCGAAGAAAAATAGAACTTTTTTAGAAATTTTCTTTCTATTTCCATATAATTCTATTGACTTCTAAATATTTTGTAAATTAAAATGATTACATAAATATCCGTTATACAGGATTAGGGGGAAACAAAAATGGATGCAGCTTTAAAATTAGACAAAGCTGGAGAGCAACAATCACCAAAAAAACATCCACCAGGGTTATACTTGTTGTTCTTTACAGAAGCATGGGAAAGATTTAGTTATTACGGAATGCGTGGCTTATTAGTTCTTTATTTAACAACGAGCTTAGTAAGTGGCGGTTTAGGATTTGATAAAGCAGTTGCCGTTCAAATTTACGGTATTTTCACAATGTTAGTATACTTCACACCGATTCTCGGCGGTTGGTTAACTGACCATTTCATTACGAAACGACATGCCATTACTATTGGCGGTATCATTATGGCGATTGGTAACTTCGTACTATTTTCAATGAATACGAAAACTGGACTATTTTTAGGATTAGGCTTATTAGTTATTGGTAATGGATTCTTCAAACCAAATATTTCGACTTTACTAGGTCAATTATATAGCGACAACGATTCTCGTCGTGATAGTGCCTTCACTATCTTCTACATGGGAATTAACTTAGGAGCTCTTATCGCTCCATTCATTTGCGGTTACTTCACAGATTACAAATATGGATTCCTAACAGCTTGTATCGGTATGATCATTGGACAGGTTGCTTTTAATTTCTTAGCACCTCGTTACTTAGGAACAATTGGTACAACTGTTGTAGGTAAAAAGTCTAAAGAAAAGACTGCAAAAGTAATTGAGAAAAAACCTTTAACATCACAAGAGAAAAAACGTACAGCTGCAATTTTAATTTTAACTTGTTTCGTAGTATTCTTCTGGGCAGGCTTTGAACAAGCTGGTAGTTCTTTAACACTTTACACAGATAAGTTCGTAGATCGTACAATTGGTGGATTTACAATTCCAACACCTTGGTTCCAATCTGTAAACCCACTATTCATTATCTTACTAGCATTACCTGTTTCAGCTTTATGGATTAAACTTTCAAAAACAAAAAATGGTGATTTAAAAATCCCTACAAAAATGGCTTTCGGTATGATTTTACTAGGAATCGGGTACTTAGTTTTAACTTTAGCTGTTCTAAAAACTGGTAGCGATGAAGGTAACATTACAATGAAGGCAAACTTACTATTCATTGTATTCACTTACATGTTCCATACAATCGGTGAATTATTCTTATCACCAATCGGATTATCTATGGTTAGTGCAATCGCTCCTGTTAAATTAGCATCATTATTAATGGGTGTATGGTTAGCTGGTACTGGATGTGCAAACTTCTTAGCAGGACAATTAGCTGCTTTCACTCAATCTTTAGGATATTTAGAAGTATTCGCAAGCATCGGTATTATCGTAATCGTACTGGGATTAGTACTTCTTATGTTCTCTAAGAAAATTGCACATATGATGGAATAACAAAAAAGACGCTTCTAATTTTAGAAGCGTCTTTTCTATTACTTCTCCTCTAAAGCTGTCACGTCCACATGAACGCTCTCACCAGGATTAGATACATCATACACTTGAGCACTCCCCTTCTGCTCATCACAGCTCTCAATCCATACTGGTACGCCCTCATATGTAACGTCAATTCTACTTGAAGAAGATAAGATTTGTTTCACACGTTTCACATCCATACTACTATCCCTCCTTTTGCTTACTACACTCCTTTTTATTTTTTCTTTTCCTTTTAGAATATATTCCGTAAGGCAGCATGTTGATTGATAGTCATTTCTTCCTAACATGCTAATATTTACTCTCTCGCTACCTTTCTGACAAATAAAAAAAGACGTATATTCTACACGTCTTTTTCCATAATATTCAAATTTTAAGAAAATAATGTTTTTACTACTGCACTTACTTTATCATTATGGATTTGATAATACACTTCTAATCCTCGTCTTTCAAAGCGTACTACTTTATTTTGCTTTAACTTCGTTAAATGTTGTGAAACAGTTGATTGTGGAATTTCTAATACTTCCTGTAGCTGTGTTACATTACATGTTCCTCTTTGCATAAGTTCCATTACTAGACGTAGACGAAGTGGGTGAGCTAACGCTCTTAACATTTGTACATCTTCTTCTGAAATACGACATTCGAATTGATTTTGGCTCATAAAGTTCCCCTCATTTTCGTTTTTATTTGCGTTTTTATGTTCTTTTTATTTATTTATATATCTGTTCTTATATTTCCTGTTACGACATAACTTTATCAACCTATAAAGCCGAAAAATTTTTCCATCTTTATCAGCAAAAATTCTGGAAAAAATCCTTGCTGATTTTGAATATTATACTATATGATATAACGAAAAAGCAAAATAATGGCCTACGAATACTTTGCTTGCAAACGTTGTTTTATCAGGCTTTTTGTTATATTTTCACCTCATTGAAATGCACAGTAACGGTATTGTAAAATACCGTCTATAATTGATAACCTATCGTAATGTAGTTGAACTATAATTAACCTCTTTGTTACGCTAAAAGGAATTTTCAGTAAAAAGAGATGATGTGATATTAAAAATTTGTTTCTTATTTTTTATTCGTATTGCAAGCGGTTGGATTGTTGTGCAAAACTTCCTATTAAATCCACTCACCGTTCCCCCCACTAGATCAAATAGGACAGATAATTGCATATATCAAACTTTATACTTAATATAAAAGACTTCATCTAATATACGCCTATAAGGAACATGCCATCTGAATAAGCAAAATAATATGCACATAGTTTATACAGCACACTTAAATTCATTTGAGTGTGTTTTTTGTCTACTTTATGAACAAAGCTTTTCTTTTAACACTATTATGGAATAATTATACTTTTTTACGTTGACAATAGTGTTGAAGGAGAATATACTAAGCATGTAAGTTGATTGTGAATAGTTTCACAAATAATGTGAATTTCTTCACATATAATAGATAGGAGTTGTCATTATTATGAGTACTTGGACACAAATTTATGACCCGTTAAACAATATTTGGTTATCTGCACTAATCGCAGCACTTCCAATCTTTTGTTTCATCATTTGTTTAATGGGATTCAAAATGAAAAGTTACATGGCTGGTCTTTATAGTGTGATTGTCGCTATTATCCTTGCAATATTTGTTTATAAAATGCCAGCAACAGTAGCTGTAGCATCTGCCGGATTCGGTGTTTTATCTGGATTTTATCCAATTTGTACTATCGTTATCGCTGCAATTTTCCTTTACAAATTAACTGTTAAAACAGAGCAATTCAATATTATTCGCGATAGTATTTCAAGCATTACAAATGATCAACGTTTACAAGTATTATTAATCGCTTATTCTTTCGGGGCTTTCTTAGAAGGCGCAGCTGGTCTAGGGGTTCCAGTTGCTATTACAGCCGCACTACTTGTAGGTATGGGCTTTAATCCATTAAAAGCAGCAGGTATTTGTTTAGTAGCTAATATTGCTGGTGGTGCTATGGGTGCTATGGGTATTCCAGTTACAGTACCAGCACAATTAACTCAACTTGACGCATTAACTATTGGTCGTCAAACTGTTCTTATTTTACCTTTCATTAGTGTTATCTTACCTTTCTTACTTGTTTCAATGGTCGATGGAATTAAAGGTATTAAAGAAACTTGGCAAGGTATTCTTGTAAGTGGTGTTTCTTTCGCTATTACTCAATTCGCTGTAACTTACTTCTTAGGCGCAGAACTTACTAATATTTTCGCAGCCGTTGTAAGTATGATCTCTCTTGCATTATTCTTACGTGTTTGGCAACCAAAATCTTCTACTAAAGAAGAAAAACAAGAAACTAAAGTATCACATACATTCAATCAAATTTTATATGCTTGGTCTCCATTCGTATTCTTAACTGCATTTGTAACAATCTTTAACTTAAAACCGATTAAAGCTTTATTTGCTCCAGATGGTGCGTTAGCAAACTTAGTATTTAACATTCAGTTCCCTGGTCTTCATAATGCTGTTATGAAAACTACACCAATTACAAAAGCTGATACACCTTTCGCAGCTGTTTTCAAATTTGATGTATTCTCTTCTACAACTACTGCGATTGTACTAGCAATTATCGTTTCACTTATCGTTTACCGCGTAAAAGGTAAAATGGTTAAAGAATTAATGATTGAAACAATGAAAGAATTAAAAGCTCCAGTATATACAATTTGTAGCGTTATCGCATTAGCTTACGTAGAGAACTACTCTGGTATGTCATCTACACTTGGACTTGCATTCTCTTCTACTGGTAATGCATTCCCAATTCTTTCTCCAATCTTAGGATGGATTGGCGTATTCATTACAGGTTCAGTAGTTTCAAGTGGTTCTTTATTCGCACCACTTCAAGCAGTAACAGCAGACCAGTTAAACATCGTCCCTTCTACACTCGTTGCCTTAAACGTAGTAGGTGGTACAATGGCAAAAATGGTTTCACCACAATCTGTAGCAGTTGCTTGTGCCGCAGTTGGACTAGTTGGTAAAGAATCTGCTCTATTTAAAACAGCAATGAAATACAGTTTAATCTTCTTAGCTGTTATTAGCTTACTTCAATTAAACGCTGTATTTAATATCTTTTAAAAATAAAACACCGATCCAAATGGATTGGTGTTTTTCACATTACATTTTTTTATTTTTTAATAAAGAAGCTCCAGCAATTTCAGGGTGAGTCATTTCGAATGGATCTAAAATAATATCCAATTCCTCTTCTGTCAGTACACCATGCTCTAAACATAACTCCCTAACAGATTTTCCTGTTTCAATCGCTTCACGTGCAATACGAGATGCTGCTTCATAACCAATATGAGGATTAACTGCTGTAATAATTCCAACACTTTTCTCAACATATTGCTTCAGCAATTCTTCATTTGCTGTAATTCCTTCAATACAATATTCACGGAATACACGGAATCCATTATTCATAATACTTATAGATTGAATTAAATTAAATACAAGCACAGGCTCCATTACGTTTAACTCTAATTGTCCTGCTTCTGATGCTAAGCAAATTGTATGATCGTTTCCGATTACTTGGAATGCGACTTGGTTAATCACTTCTGCCATAACTGGATTTACTTTACCTGGCATAATTGATGAACCTGGCTGACGTGCTGGCAATTGAATTTCAGCCAACCCAACACGTGGCCCAGACGCCATAATACGAAGATCGTTTGCAATTTTAGACATGTTCATCATACATACTTTAAGTGCTGCAGATACTTCTGTGTATGCATCTGTATTTTGCGTTGCATCAACTAAATGCTCTGCACCAACAAGTGGGAACCCACTAAACGTTCTTAAATGTTTTACTACTTGTTCAATATACGTAGGATTTGCATTTAATCCTGTACCAACAGCTGTCGCCCCCATATTCACTTCATATAAATGTTGACGAGACTGTTTAATTCTTTTTATATCGCGCGCAAGCACTCGGCTATACGCTTCAAATTCTTGTCCAAGGCGAATTGGAACTGCATCTTGTAAATGTGTGCGTCCCATTTTAATAACGTGATCAAACTCTTTTGCTTTTTTACGAAAAGCAGAATGAAGTTCTTCCATTGTAATAAGAAGCTTTTCTAACATCATAAGAGTTGCAATATGAATCCCTGTTGGAAACGCATCGTTCGTTGATTGGGCCATGTTCACATGAGTGTTTGGGCTAATTTTCGCATAAGCACCTTTTTCATATCCCATACGTTCTAACGCTCTATTCGCAATTACTTCATTTGTATTCATATTAATAGAAGTTCCGGCTCCGCCTTGAATAGGGTCCACGATAAATTGATCATGAAACTTTCCATCAACAATTTCTTGCGCTGCTTCTGCAATTTCATGTCCAATGTCTTTAGCTAAGTAACCAGTATCTATATTCGCAAGTGCCGCCGCTTTTTTCACAATTGCCATTGCTGTAATGAGTGATGGATGAATGCGATATCCTGTAATTGGGAAGTTTTCTACAGCACGTAATGTTTGTACACCATAATAAGCTGCACTTGGTACTTCTTTTTCACCTAAAAAATCTTTTTCTATACGTATATCCTTCGTTGCTATCATTTTTATCACCTATACTTTTTCATTCTAAATCCTTATCCAAAAAATCCGCCCTCTAAAAACACGAGTATCATTCAGAAGAATTTTTCAGTATCCACCTTCACTATATAGCACCTTTTTTGAAAGCGCAAACATTTATTTTTCTGTATATCCTTTTTATTAAAGTTTATAGAAAATCATTCTCCTACTTTCCTTATTTCCACTCGTTTAATTTGATGCATATCCTTTTCAAGGACTTTAAAATAAAAACCGTGTTTCTCAATAATATCTCCTTCAGCAACGATTTGTTTTTGTACCATAATCCAGCCACCAATTGTATCTACATCATCAGCAATTAAATGTATGCCAAGCAAATCATTTACTTCACTAATAAGCACTTTTCCCTCTACGATTTTATAGCCTTCACTTATATGCTCTATAGGTGGATTCTCATCTTCATCGTATTCATCTCGAATTTCTCCAACAATTTCTTCTAAAATATCTTCTAGTGTAACAATCCCTGCTGTACCACCATATTCATCATACAATACAGCTAATGGAATGTGTTTTCTTTGCATTTGTAATAGTAAATCATGAATTGGAATATTTTCTAGCACTTCAATAACTGGCCTTGTATATGGCATAATCGAGCACTCCTCGTCCCGACTACCATCCATATAACGAATAAATAAATCTTTTACATTAACCATCCCAATAATTTCATCTTTATCTTCACCAAATACAGGATATCTCGTGTACTTTTCTTGCGCGATTACTTTAATATGTGTTTCAAATGGTTCGTCCTCATATAAGCCCACAACTTCCGTACGAGGTACCATAATTTCTTTTGCTACTCTATTATCAAATTCAAAAATATTATTTACATATTTAAATTCCCTTTGGTTAATCTCTCCGCTCTCATAGCTCTCAGATAAGATTAACCTTAATTCTTCTTCTGAATGAGCTACTTCATGTTCAGAAGCTGGATGTAATCCGAATAAACCAGTTACAACCCTCGCTGAACCATTCAAAGCCCAAATAAACGGATACATAACTCGGTAAAAATAAATAAGTGGTTTAGATAACAATAAGCTAACTTGTTCTGCTTTTTGTATAGCAAATGTCTTTGGAGCAAGTTCCCCAATGACAACATGTAAAAATGTAATTACTGCAAAGGCAATAATAAATGAAACTGTACTGGAAATTGTAGGTGAGAATTGCAATTTTAAAAACAACGGCTCGAGTAAATGTTTAATGGTTGGTTCCCCTAACCACCCGAGCCCTAAAGCAGTAATTGTAATACCTAGCTGACAGGCCGATAAATATTCATCTAAATTTGTAGTTACCTTTTTAGCGGCCAGTGCACCTCGTCTTTTTTCGCTAACGAGTTGATCAATACGACTGCTACGTACCTTAATAATTGCAAATTCAACAGCCACAAAAAATGCTGTTAACCCAATAAGAATGACTACCATCAATAATTTTAAAATATCCACATATGCTCTTTAGCTTTCTTAGCTAAAGTTACACCTCCTTTTAAAAAGAAGTTTCACTTTAGTTTCTTCAATTATTGGAAAGCAACTCTATATAAAATCCACCAATTTTCAAACCTCATACAATTCTAAAGGTAAACCATCAGGGTCTTGGAAAAAGACGAATTTCTTCCCCGTTATTTCATCAATACGGATCGGTTCGGTCTCAACACCACATTGATTTAAATGCTTCACAGCTTCTTCTATATTTGTAACAGCAAATGCTAAATGTCTAAGACCGGCTGCTTCTGGAAAACTTTTGCGCTCAGGCGGATTTGGAAATGAAAATAATTCGATTAGATACTCTTCTCCTACACATAAATCTAATTTATAAGAATCTCGTTCCTTTCTATATACTTCATTCATTTCTTTAAACCCTAATATTCTAGTATAAAAATCCTTTGACGTCTCATAATTCGAACAAATAATTGCAACGTGATGCACTCTACATATATTCATACTCTCTCTATTCCTTTCTTTACCAAAGATGCATATTCTCCCTTGAAATGAAAAACATATATAGCAGAATATCTCTTTTAGGGGGCTTACCATGAAATTCATTACTTTTTTCGTCGGATTAATTGTTGTTTTCTTGCTCGCTTATATTGCTAGCAATAATAAGAAGCATATTAAATTTAAACCAATTTTTATCATGCTTATTATACAGTTAATTTTAACCTATTTACTATTAAATACAGAAATCGGCCTCATACTTATTAGAATCATTTCCAGTTTGTTTACAAAGCTACTCGAGTATGCTGCTAATGGAATAAATTTCGTATTTGGTGGTCTTGCAAATAAAGGTGAAATGCCATTTTTCCTTACTGTATTATTACCAATCGTCTTTATTTCTGTTTTAATTGGTATATTACAACATTTCAAAATACTACCATTTTTCATTCGTTGGATCGGGTACTTTCTTAGTAAAATAAATGGTCTTGGAAAATTAGAATCTTACAACGCTATCGCCTCTGCCATTGTCGGCCAATCAGAGGTTTTTATTACAGTGAAAAAGCAATTAGCTCAAATCCCAAAACACCGTCTTTATACACTTTGTGCCTCCGCTATGTCAACCGTATCTATGTCTATCGTAGGTGCCTATATGACAATGATTGAACCTAAGTATGTAGTAACTGCACTCGTTCTCAATTTATTTAGCGGTTTTATTATCGTACTCATCATTAACCCTTACGACGTTAAAGATGACGAAGATATTTTAGAAATCAAAGGTGAAAAACAAAGCTTTTTTGAAATGCTTGGAGAATACATTCTTGATGGTTTTCGTGTAGCCATTGTTGTCGGCGCTATGCTCATCGGATTTGTTGCCTTAATTAGTTGTATTAATGACCTGTTCCTCATTATATTCGGTATTACGTTCCAACAATTAATTGGCTACGTATTTGCACCTATCGCATTCCTTATCGGTGTACCAAGTTCTGAAATTGTAGCAGCTGGCAGCATTATGGCAACGAAGCTTGTAACGAATGAATTTGTCGCAATGATGGACCTTAGTAAAATTTCTAATAGCCTTTCTCCCCGTACAGTTGGTATTATTTCTGTTTTCCTTGTATCTTTTGCCAATTTTTCTTCCATTGGTATTATTTCAGGTGCGGTAAAAGGACTAAACGAAGAACAAGGAAACGTTGTTGCGAGGTTTGGCCTTAAATTACTATATGGAGCTACTCTCGTTAGTATTTTATCTGCAATTATCGTAAGCATTATGTTGTAATTAGGTAAAATTTTATCATTTTCTTATCCCTATCTTTTGTATACAATAACGAATAGATGTCTTATAAAGTGAAACTTTAATCAGAGTGGGGCTATCCCCACTCTGATTATTAGCCTTCACCAATCGGGTATTTACGGGCAGTTATCTCCCACCTAACTTCATTGCATTCACTGGACTTGGAGGTGGGAGTTTTACTACCCGTTAATACGGGATAAATAATCAAGACATCTATTTTTTATACATGTACAATCGCTTTTATTTAGCGTAAAATATTTTTTATGTGTTTGAATACACTTCTAAATGTATACACTTTGATAGTTTTAAAGGAGAAAAAATGATGAAATCCGACACGAACAAAGATACGCGAGCCAAAAAAGGACGCTCAAAGAAAAAACGCCTACTTTGGTTCCTTCTTATTCCATTACTAATTGTAGCACTTGGAGCAGGAGGCTATTCCTTCCATATATACAGTAAAGCAAAGTCCGTCTTAAATAATGCTTATGCTGAACTAGGTCGAGGAGATAAGTCCAGTAAACGTGAAAAAGCTGTTAAACCTATGACCGACAATATTTCCGTACTAATTATGGGTGTTGATGAAAGTGATATTAGGGAAAAAGGTTATGGAAAAGCAACTCGAACAGATGCGTTATTACTTGCAACAATTAATAAAAACGATAAATCCGTTAAACTTGTAAGCATTCCACGTGACTCACGCGTCTACATTAAATCACGTGATAAATACGATAAAATCACACATGCGCACGTATTCGGTGGTGTAGACAGCACAATTGATACGGTAGAGAACTTTTTAGATGTTCCAGTTGATTATTATGTAAAATTCAATTTTAAATCCTTTATTAAAATTGTTGATTCTCTTGGTGGCATTACTGTGGACGTTCCAGTTGAATTCACAGAGCAAAATAGTAAAGATGAAGCAGATGCAATTCATCTAAAAAAAGGACGTCAACATTTAAATGGAGAAGAGGCACTGGCACTAGCTAGAACTCGTCACATCGATAGTGATTATATGCGTGGCCAACGACAACAGCTTGTATTAGAGGCCATTGCTGAAAAGGCACTATCTCTTAATTCCATTAATAAAATCGGTGGCCTACTAGACGCTGTCGATAAAGACTTAAAAACCAATTTAACTTTTGATGATATGATGACAATTACAAAAAATTCAATGGATTCAAATTTAAAGATGGAAAAAATGCAAGTAGAAGGTACAGATAAATATATAGGTGGTATTTATTATTACGTGCCAAATGAAAAAAGCGTCGATACTATTTCAACTACCCTTCAAAAACATCTCGGTGTTACGAATAAAAATGAACATAAAAAATTATAATAAAAAGGCTGCTAGATCTTTCTAGACAGCCTTTTTATTATATTTTTCAACATATTTTTCATACACATTGTGACAAGAAGTGACAATTATTACAGAAATGTAACATTTTTTATGAAAACATTACACACGCAGTGAAAATAATAGTATACTAGTACGTACATAATGTTATTTTCATCATTTTTATACAAAAAATGTAATACATATATTTATACATAAATTTCTGGGGGGAAATAAATGAAGCTAAGTAAAATACTGATTGGTTCTGCAATTGCTGGGGGCATATTACTTTGTGTAGGCGGTGTTGGGGGATATCAATATGTATCCAAATTAAATAATCAATTAGATACTACTGCATTACCAAATACTACATTTGAAGGTATTTCTCTCGATGGAAAAAATAAGAAAGATATTCAAGCAATTATTAATCAAAGGGTAACTGAATTAGATCAAAAATCCCTTACCTACATATTCCAAAACGATAAACAAACTTACACATGGAAAGATTTAGGGGTAAATTATAAAGAGAAAGATATTATTGACAAAATCTTCAAAGAACAAGAAGGAAACGTAATGAATCGTTACAAAATGCGTAAGCAAGCTGAAAACGGTGAATTAAAACGTGACTATAAATTAACACCACAATTAAATGCAACAGCTTATGAAACCTTTATAAAAGATAAATATAATGAAACATTAAAAAATCCTGTTAACGCAGAATTAAGTATTGAAGGCTCAACAGTAAATGTTAGTCAAAGCCAAAACGGAGAAAAAATTGATAAAGGGAAACTAAGCGGTTTAACAAACGAAGCTATTACTACTGGTAAATCAGATGTTACATTACCAGTTACATTCATAAAACCAGAACGTTCTACAGAAGATATACAGAAAATGGGTATTAAAGAAGTCATTGCTGAATATTCTACTCCAATGGCTGGCCGTAACGGAAATCAATCATTTAACGTAAATAAGTCAGCTAATACTTTAAGTGGGGTTATTGTCGCACCTGATGAAACATTTAGTTTTAACGGCCGCGTTGGCGTAACTGATGCTGCACATGGTTACAAATCTGCAGCAGTATATTCACAAGGTAAAGTAATACAAAGTGCAGGCGGAGGAGTTTGCCAAGTCAGTAGTACTTTATACAGCGCAGCTTTAAGGGCTGATTTAGGAATTGTTTCTCGAAGCAATCATTCTATGCCAGTAAATTATTTACCACTTGGGCAAGATGCAGCAGTAGCAGATTATGGTCCAGATTTAAAATTTAAAAATAATACAGGCAATCATATTTATATTCAAGCATTTTCAAATGGAGGTAGTATTACTACACGCATTTTCGGTACAAATACTGGTAAAAATGTTGAAGTTTCTTCTCAAGTAATTAGTAGGACTAGTGATAAAATCACAGCGGTTACGTATAAAAAAGTAACACAAAACGGGGAAGTAATATCAAATGGACAAATTTCAAAAAGTGTATATAAAAGCGCCCCAAAAGAATAGATAATATCAACCGAATAACATAAAGAAAAAGGCGTGATTAAATCACGCCTTTTTCTTTTGCAGTAATAGTAAAAAAGTTTCAAGATGATCTTTCGTTTCTTCTAAAGACCACATACGATTTCCTTGCTTCGCAGCTAATACACACGCCTCTTCCCACGCGTTCTTTTTCTTCATATTTATTAATTCATCACGTAATTTCAAAACAATTTCTTCGTCTTCTTGTTCAATAAACTCTTCCATCACGCTTACTATTTCATCCTCATGAATACTTAACGTACAGTACGATTTAAGAAAGTATTGTAATGTCATATACATAATGTACTCCCCCTTCTTATTTATCAGATGGATAAGAAGTAATAATCTTAAACCCTAATTCCCCT
The DNA here is from genome assembly GCF_001836235.1 of Bacillus sp. HMSC036E02. Lineage (NCBI taxonomy): Bacteria > Bacillati > Bacillota > Bacilli > Caryophanales > Bacillaceae > Bacillus > Bacillus sp. HMSC036E02. Next base: position 121,637 of record NZ_KV827874.1, read on the forward strand.
GACTTATCTCTTGCTAAAACAGTAACAGTTTTTACCAACTTGTCTTTTACACTCATATTTTTCTTTATTACCGTTTTTCCAACAGGGAATGAATGAGTTGTATTTACTACGAGACGAGCCTCTTTAGAATTTTTTAACCAATCTTGAATTTCCTTGTCATGTTGCTTCAAGCTATCTTTTACAGCTTTCGTCGCTGTTTCTTTATCATAGTATGTACTTGCGGCTGACACTTTATCTGTCTTCAAGCGATTCTTCAAATCCTCTTCTGACTTGCCTACATGTCTTTCAATCGTATGACCATTTTTAGGTGGTCCTTCCATTTCATCTAAAATATTATCACTAATTTTTTCTACCGATGTAGCTTGATTACCTGTCTGTTTCTCTGTTTTTTGTTCTTTTCCTGCACATCCACTTAAGATTAGCACTAATGCCAATAAACTACTGAAGAAAAGACTGCTTATTCGTTTCATCATATCACCTCTTCCATGATTATTATCGCAACTTCACTAAAAGTCAATTTCACAACGAAAAAATCTATCAGTTTTCATTTTTTCCATCTATTTTTCCATATTTACCCGCGCAATTTCATCAACCCTCTATTTTTCGCCTTTTATAATATATACCCCCTATATTTTATAATTATTTCCCGAATAAAATCACCAATAATATAATTATAAAACTCTTTTACACAAAGGTTTTTATACTGTTTTTCAAAATGATTTAAAATACCCCTATTTTTATATACCTAATACCCATATAAGGTATCAATACCCCTTCTTATCAACGTTTTTCTACATTATGTAAATTTTCCCTTGCCTATACAATCGAAATATGGTGTAATGCAAAAAAAGATAAAGGATTTTAAACAATGGCTGAAACGATTCAAAATTTCTTAACAGAATACTATTCAATCGCAATTCCACTTAGTATCTTAATTAACATCATCATTAGTCTTTTAGGTGTTATTCCTAGCATCTTTTTAACCGCCATTAATATACAGCTCTTCGGTGTAACAAATGGCACAATCATTTCGATCGCAGGTGAGGCCTTAGGGGCTATTATCTCGTTTTATATTTACCGCCTGGGCCTTCAAAAGTTCACTCACGATAAAGTAAATAAGTACCCAAAGGTAGAGCGTCTTCTTTATGTAGAAGGTAGAGAGGCCTTTCTACTCGTTCTATCGTTTCGATTGATACCTTTCATCCCATCAAGTATCGTGACTTTATTTGCAGCTCTAGGGAAAATGTCATTACTCTCCTTCAGTATTGCCAGTACAATAGGTAAAATACCGGCCTTATTGATTGAAGTATATTCGGCATACCAAGTCATGAACGGAACAAATGAAGCGAAGTGGGTTGTAACAATCGCAGGCGTTATTGGATTGTTTTATTTGTGGAAAAAATGGAGAAAAAAATAAAGAAGGAGCCTATGCTCCTTCTTTATTTTTGAGGTATTTTATTACTAGCTCTTCCTTAAAGCCTTAGTTTACACCAACAGCACTAAATGATTGCTTAACTGCTGCTACTTCAGCAGAATTTGCACCATATAAGTCTGCTGCAGCTTGTACTGCACCAGCACGAGCTTGACTAAATGTAGTAGATTGCGTGAAATACTGTGTATTTGCACGGTAGTAAATCGCACCTAATTTATCTTTACCGATACCAGTTACAGTTACACCATAATGCGTACCACCATTTGCTAATAAATAAGCTTGTTTATTAATAATGCCGCTGTTTGTATGAACACCACCGTTATCACTTGAACCAGTGTAACGCTTAGAATAATGGTCTGGATCACCATACTTCGTAGGATCACTCATAGAGCGAAGTGCGTCTCCTGCTTTACCAGGTGTGTAAATATCTTCACCAATCTCCCAATCCGGGTTACGGTTATCATAGAATTCTACTAAAGTACCAAAGATATCAGAAATCGCTTCATTTAAAGCCCCTGATTCATTTTGATAAATTAGATTTGAACTATTTTCCGTAACAGCATGCGTTAACTCGTGACCAATTACATCAATTCCACCAGATAATGAAGTAAACGTTACACCATCACCATCTCCGTATACCATCTGTGATCCGTTCCAGAATGCATTGTTATAATTACTTCCGTAATGAACTGTCGATTTTAACGGCGCTCCTGCATCATTAATAGAATTTCTATTAAACGTAGCTTTATAGTAATCATATGTTTTACCTGCATAGTAATGAGCATCTACTGCTGCTGCATCATACGCTGCATTGAAAACATTATCTGCATCTGCCCATAATGTTCCTGGTAATGTTGAACGATTTTTCGCATCATATGTGAAAATCGTTGCTCCGCGTGTATTATCTTGTAAGTAGTAAGATGATCCAGATAACGTTGTATTAAGCGACTTCGTATCTCCTAATACACCTTTACCAGTTCCTACTTTATTCGTTCCTGTAACAGGCTTTACAACAGCTTTCGCATCCTGTTTAGGAGCCTCTTGCTTAACTGGTGACTTATCATCATTCGTTACATGATCAATTGTATTAAACTTATTTAATACTTTACCGCTGTCTGCCTCAATGAAATAGTAGTAGTTTCCTGGGCTTGGATCTAAGAAGTTTAGATTTACAACATATGCATATGTTGTTTCCTCACCGTTTTGATATACATATAAGTCCGCTTTTGGTTCTACCTCATATTTCGGTGTTACCCCTAAATCTTGCTGCGCGATTTCAATTGCTTTTGCGCCTTCAATCTTATTTTTATTTTTCAACTTTTCCTTTTTGTCTAAATCAGGTGCAACTGTTCCAGACAATACTTTTAAAGAACCGTCTTTACTTACGTGAGCTACTTGAGTAGAACCCCATACAGGCACTCCTTCGTAAACTTGTTGCATACGTACTACTGTTGAATCAGTTACAGCATCTTTCTTCACTTGTTTCACTTTGAAAGAATCTTGTGCACTCTTTTCCCCTAGCTTGTAATCACCTTTTGCTGCGTTTAAGTAATCAAACACAACAGATTCTGCTTTCTTGCCAGTTGCTTCAGTTAGATCACCAGAAATAAACTCAGGTGACTGCACCGTCTCATTGTACTTCTTCGTAGAGAGCACATTTTTAGAATCCGCAAATGCAGAGCCTGTCCCTCCAAACGTTGTAACTGCCATTCCTGTCGCTAACACTAATGCTAAACTCTTCTTTTTCATATAACCTTCCCCCTAATAAAAAATTTTTTGAAAAAGAGTAGTTTCATATTAGCATTATGTTTCCACTATTAATATACTAAAAATTCAATTAATTTATTTCTCAAGTTTTGTAGAATTTTGAGGAACAAATATTGAAAAACCCCTTTCCTGTTGGAAAGGGGTTTCTGTTAAGAATTTATTAATTCTACTACTTTTTCTCCTTGACCATAAATATCCGATGTCCAAGCATATTGCGGTTCCAATACCACTAATACAGCTACCAAAGCCAAAGCACCAATAATTATTTTTTTCATATTATTTTCCTCCCTTTTCTTCTAATAAATTAATTGCTAATTTATAGTAGTTATTACTTTCCTTAAATTCTAGTAATTCCTCGTGATATCCTGCTAGTTCTAAATACACCATTTTTAATTCCTTTTTATTTTCTTCGCCTCTAAAAAATGGGATTGCCTCAACTTCTAAAAATCTTTTATAAACATCTTTCGTTTCAAAGTATTTATTCTTAAGCATTGAAAGTATATATAGCATACTTTTATACTTTTCATCCCTCTTGGCAACATCTATCCCTTTATTAATCCAATCTTTCGCTTCTTCAAATTCTTTTAATTCAATACACTGCAAAGCGATCTCATACACTGCATCAATATAATTTAAATCCTCTTCCTTTTTGTACTTTAGGCATTGTAAATAATAATCTTTTGCTTTTGCATAATCTTTTAAGTTATAGTACAAAAAGCCTAAATTATTTAAAGCAATAGCTGTTATACTTTCTTTATCAGCAAAAGAATTTGCTTCCCTCAAAATATTATTATAAATAGATAGTGCTTCATTATATTGCTTTTTTTGTATATAACTCAACGCAATAAGTAACTGGCAATTTATCACATAACGGAATTTATATTCATTCTTAAATCCTTCCATTGCTACATTAGCAAAATGTAAAGTCATATGTTCAACTTCTAATTCATTATAAACAAGAGCTAAATTGAAATATATTCCATTCTCATGATAACCTTGTTCCTTTGCCATTACTTCTGTTCGAGTCAAATACTCCAATGCCTTCTTATATCTATGTTGTAAAAAATAATATAACCCTTTGCTATACGTATATAATAATTTTTGGAATGGTGAATACTTTTTGTACATCTTCTTTAAGCTCTCTAACTCTTTTTCGACAGCAGGAAAATCCCTTTTCATAATTAAATAACGTGTATACAGCAGTTTATAATAATTTATAATTTCAAAATCCAACACATGCTTCATTTCACCTTGCAACTCTTCATATATACGTTCTACTTGTTGCTTGTCTAAATGAACTAGTGCATTCAACCATTCATCCAGCTTCCCCTTCACATCTTCTTCTACATCCCTCAAATCCGTCACGGCAATTTCTAATCTTGCGCAGAGCAATTGTAGAATTTCTTCTGATGCTTCAATCTTTCCATTTTCAATCTTACTTAAGTATGAGACAGAACAAATGCCCTGACATAATTCTTCTTGTGTCATTTTTTGCTGTAGCCGTTTATAAAAGACTTGTTTGCCTATTTTTTCTAATGTTTGTTGCATTGTCCTCCTCCATTCTCATTACCCCCATTACTCTAATAATACATAAAATCTGGAGAAATATAAATTGATAAATATAAATTTTCTAAAAAATATGCATAATTTCATTTTTTTCTCTCTTGACTTCACATCAATATCTCTTCTTTGCTACGAATGGTGAAAAATTGGTATACTATAACCAAATTATGGAGGTGTTCTCGCGATGACTCATTATAAAGACGATAGTTATGCCTTACATACAGACCTATATCAAATCAACATGGCTTATACATATTGGAAAGATGGTATTCATAATCGCCGTTCTGTTTTTGATTTATATTTTCGAAAGCTTCCATTTGAGAACGGCTACGCTGTTTTTGCTGGCCTTGAGAAAATTGTAGAGTACATAGAAAATTTCAGTTTTACTGAAAGCGATATCGCTTATTTAGCAGAATTACAATTTGAAGAAGAATTCCTTCATTATTTACAAAATATGAAATTCACTGGGACCATTCGCAGTATGCAAGAAGGTGAAGTTGTATTTAATAACGAGCCTTTATTACGTGTTGATGCACCACTTGGTGAAGCACAAATTATTGAGACTGCCCTCTTAAATATTGTGAATTACCAAACATTAATTGCCACAAAAGCAGCACGTATGAAACATGCTGCAAGTAATGATGAGCTTTTAGAGTTCGGCACAAGACGTGCCCATGAGTTCGATGCTGCCCTTTGGGGGACGCGTGCTGCCTTTATTGGTGGGTTCTCCTCTACAAGCAACGTTCGTGCTGGGAAACGCTTTGGGATTCCTGTAGCTGGCACACACGCTCACTCTTTCGTTCAAGCATATCGCGATGAATACGTCGCGTTTAAAAAATACGCTGAAACTCATAAAAAGTGCGTCTTTCTCGTTGATACATATGACACATTGAAATCTGGTGTTCCAAATGCGATTCGTGTTGCAAAAGAATTTGGGGATCGTATTGATTTCTATGGCATACGTCTTGATAGTGGTGATATGGCTTATTTATCGAAAAAGGCACGAAAACTATTAGATGAAGCAGGGTTTACAAATACCAAAATTATCGCTTCTAGCGATTTAGATGAATACACAATTATGCACCTTAAATCTCAAGGAGCAAAAATTGACGTATGGGGCGTTGGGACAAAATTAATTACGTCCTTTGAGCAACCTGCATTGGGGGCTGTTTACAAACTAGTTGCGATTGAAGATACTGACGGAAAATTAAATGATACGATTAAAATTTCATCTAATCCTGAAAAAATTACCACTCCAGGACTGAAACGAATTTATCGTATTATCAATCGGGTTAACGATCATGCAGAAGGCGATTATATTGCGTTAGATTCTGAAGAACCTGGAAAAGAAGAGCGCTTAAAAATGTTCCATCCAGTTCACACATATATAAGTAAATTCGTAACAAACTTTGAAGCCCGTGAACTCCATAAAGACATTTTCGTTAACGGTGAAAGAACATATGAACTACCAAGTATATTAGATATTCAACAATATAATGAACAGAGTCTCGCTCTATTTTGGGAAGAATACATGCGAACTTTAAATCCCGAAGAGTATCCTGTCGATTTAAGCCAAGAATGTTGGGATCATAAAATGAATTACATTCAAACTGTTCGAGAACAAGTTGAAAAAAACATACAAAAGTAAACAGAGAAGTTTCTCCTTCTCTGTTTTTTCAATACTATATGGATATTTGTAAAAAATATATTAAAATAATACGACGAATGTTTTTATTTGTAAATTTTAATATTATATTATTTAAAAGTAAAATAATATTTGATATTATTTTATTAAATCAATTTCAACAAAATAACCAATAAAAAAGAGGACGCAGGTTGCGTCCTCTTTTTTATAAATCTTTCACTCGTAATACACGCATTGCATTTAACACTGCAAGTAGTGTCACACCAACATCTGAGAAAACAGCTTCCCACATTGTTGCAATACCAAAGGCACCAAGTAATAGAACGATCCCTTTTACACCTAAAGCAAAGATGATATTTTGCCACACTATACTTCTTGTGCGTTTTGCAATTTTTACAGCTGTCGCAATTTTTGAAGGCTCATCAGTCATAATAACGATGTCTGCCGCTTCAATTGCTGCATCTGATCCTAAACCACCCATCGCAATACCAACGTCTGCACGGGCTAATACTGGTGTATCGTTAATACCGTCACCAACGAAGGCAATTTTTTCTTTTCCATGCTTCGCTGTATCAATTTTTTCAATCTCTTCTACTTTTTGTTGCGGTAGTAATTCCGCATGAACTTCATCTAAGCCTAATTCTTTACCGACAGCTTCACCAACTGTTTTTGCATCACCAGTTAACATTACTGTCTTTTTAATACCTAGTTCTTTTAACTTTTGAATCGCTTGTTTCGAATCCTCTTTTACCTCATCAGAAATAACAATATAACCTGCATATTTTCCATCTACAGCAACGTGAACTAATGTACCTACTGTTTCTGGTTGTTTAAATTCAATATTTTCTTTTCTCATTAATTTTGCATTACCTGCAAAAATTCCTTTTCCTTGTACTTTTACGACTGTACCGTGACCAGAAATTTCGTTATAATCATCGATTATTTTTTCATCAATTGATTTTCCATATGCCTTTCGAATAGATTGGGCAATTGGATGGTTAGAATACACTTCAGCAAATGCCGCATACTCTAATAACTCTTCGCTTGTAGTACCTTCGCTCGGTTCCATTTTTGTAACTTTGAAAACACCTTTTGTTAATGTTCCTGTTTTGTCAAAAACAATATATTTTACATCATTTAAAGCTTCTAAATAGTTACTACCTTTTACTAACACACCACTTTTAGATGCACCACCGATACCTCCAAAGAATCCAAGAGGAATGGATACAACTAACGCACATGGACAAGAGATTACTAAGAACACTAAAGCTCTATAAATCCACTCAGAGAATGTAGCCCCTTCTAAAATAAGCGGTGGAATAAACGCCATGATCGCCGCTGTAATAACTACAACTGGAGTGTAGTAACGCGCAAACTTCGTAATAAAGTTTTCTGTTGGTGCTTTTTTACTGCTTGCATTTTGAACTAAATCTAAAATTTTCGATACAGTTGATTCACCAAACTCTTTTGTAACTTCAATTGTTAATACACCGTTTTGGTTCACAAAGCCACTTAATACATCATTTCCAACTTCAACTTCACGTGGTACAGATTCACCAGTTAATGCTGAAGTATCTACCATTGATGTTCCTTCAATTACTTTTCCGTCTAATGGTACTTTCTCACCTGGCTTAACGATAATATAATCGCCAATTTGTACATCTTCTGGTGATACTTGTTTCGTTTCATTCCCAATCTTTACATTCGCATAATCAGGACGAATATCCATTAATGAAGTAATTGATTTTCGGGAGCGGTTTACCGCAATGCTTTGGAATAGTTCTCCTACTTGATAAAATAGCATTACTGCTACGGCTTCTGAATATTGCTGAATTGCAAAGGCTCCTACAGTTGCAATTGCCATTAAGAAGTTTTCATCAAATACTTGGCCGCGAGTTATGTTTCTTACCGCTCTCCAAACGATATCTCCACCTATTAATAAATAAGCAAGGACAAATAACGGAATTGTTACCATTTGTGGTAAGCTCGCTAATGCAGCAATTGCTGTCAAAATTCCGCCGACCACTAATCTCCCTACCATCTTTTTCACGTTTGCTTCACCATGATCGTGACTATGTCCGTGGTCATGACCGTTCTTCTCTTCACGAACAACTTTCACATCTGGCTCTAACTTTTGAACGACATTTGTTATATTTGCTACAGTTGCTTCTAGTTCTCTTTTATTCGCAACTTCTACTCGTAGTTTCTTCGATACGAAATCAACAGTTGCTTCTGAGACAGCTGGCATTTCCTTCACTTTATTTTCAATTTTCATTGCACAGTTCGCGCAATCTAAACCTTCTAATATAAATACTTCTTTAGCAATTTTATTTTTTTGCTCTTCTTGCACTTTAATATGCGGTTCTAATTTTGTAACGAGTTGTTTTGCTTCCGTAACAACTTCGTTTTCTTTATTTTGTGCTGTTTCTAAGATCATTGTCTTTGTTGCGAAGTTTACAGAGCAAGAATTTACTCCTTCTATATTCCCAACACCTTTTTCAATTTTCATTGCACAATTCGCACAATCTAAACCTTCTAACATCAGTTTCTTTTTCACTAACGCTTCAGCCATCGTTCTCCCTCCTCGCGTTCTTTTTATTCTTCTTCGTTTACGTGTTCAAACGCTTGCTCGAAGATATGAATTACGTGCTGGTCAGCTAACGAATAATAAACAACCTTTCCTTCTTTACGATTCTTCACAAGTTTCGCTTGCTTTAACACACGAAGCTGATGCGAAATAGATGATTGTGTCATTCCTAATAAATAAGCTAAATCACAAACGCACATTTCAGCTTCAAATAGCGCATGTAATATTCTCGTACGTGTACGGTCACCTAATACTTTAAATAGTTCTGCTACTTTACTTAAACTTTCATCAGTTGGAATTGTTTGTTTTACTTGCTCTACAACTTCTTCATGAATTATCGTTTGAGAACATGTCTCTTGTGGTGTTTCTACTTTATTTCCAGCCATAATAGCTCACCTCTTTAATTGAACATATGAACAATCATTCATATATCTTATACTCTTATTATATGAGCGCCTACTCATATGTGTCAATGAAATCTGAATTTTTTTTATGAACATTCCGTTCACATTTTAGTAAGGCATATACATATTTTCCGCATCCTCTATATTCTCATACAAAAAAGGATGTACAATTCGCACACCCTTTTTTCATATTCCGACATAAAAATTCAACAAAGTAATATATGTTCCCTTTATTTCAACAAAAGAAAAAGCCTTGCGCGCTCCCTAGACGCACAAGGCTTACTGTGTTTATATCCCTTTAATTAGCTTGTTCTAAATTATCCTGCGAACTTCCATCGTCTTTTAAATGACTATGTTTTTTCGAATAAACAAAGTATACAACTACTCCGATTGCTAACCAAGCACCGAAGTACATCCATGTTTTTAATGGTAGGTTTACCATTAAGAATAGACAACATGCAATTGAAATAATCGGCAAGATCGGTACAAGTGGTACCATAAATCCACGTTGTAATTTTGGATGTGTTTTACGAAGAATAATAACTGACACACCAACCATCGCAAATGTTAATAACGCTCCAATATTCGCTAAATTCGATAATTCTTTTAAATCGATAAATCCAGCAATTAAAGCACTACCAATTCCTGTTAACCAAACTGTAAATGTTGGTGCTTCTGTCTTTTTATTAATTTTCGCGAAAGATTCTGGCAATAAACCGTCACGGCTCATAGCGAAGAATACACGTGTCGTTGCATAAATGTAAGCAAAAATTACTGCCATAATACCAATTACAGCTCCAATTGCGATTATACCAGCTACTTTATCTTGTCCTACAACTTCTAACACATACGCCATCGCTTCCGGTACATCTAGCTCTTTATATGAAACCATACCCGTCATAACGAGACAAACTACAACATAAATGATTGTACAAATGACTAACGAAGCGATAATACCAATCGGTAGATCACGTTGCGGATTTTTTACTTCTTCAGCAGAAGTTGCTAATGCATCAAATCCTAAGAAAGCAAAGAATACTGCTGCTCCCCCCGCGAAAACTCCACTTAAACCATACGGTGCAAATGGTATCCAGTTTTCTGGTTTCACGTAGAATACACCAACTGCAATGAATAAAACAACGATACCAATTTTAATTAATACCATTATGTTATTCACTCGTTTACTTTCTTTCGTACCTCTTGATAATAACCAAGTTATAACTAATGTAACGATAACTGCTGGTAAATTCACTATACCACCTTGAGACGGAATCGTTAGCAGTGCTTTTGGAATTTCAAGCCCTAATCCACTCACTAAGTTATGGAAGTAACCAGTCCATCCGCCAGCTACTGCGGCAGTCGTTACAACATATACGGATAGTAATGTCCATCCCATTAAATGAGCTACAAACTCGCCAATTGTTGCATATGAGTATGTGTACACACTACCTGAAACAGGAAGTGTAGAAGCAACCTCTGCGTAACATAATGCTGCAAATCCACAAACGATGGCTGCAATCATGAATGAAAAAATAACTGCTGGACCAGCATCTCTTGCTGCTACTAATCCAGTTAATACTAGAACTCCTGTACCAATTATCGCACCAATCCCTAGCATTGTTAGGTCAAATGCCCCTAGCGTTTTCGTCAAAGTTTTACTTTTACTTTCCCCTAACAATTGCGTAACGGATTTCTTTTTAAATAGGTTGGCCACGATGTATGCCCCCTTTTGCCAAGAAGAGCTAAGAGATCTTCACTCTTAGCTCTTATCATGTTGTTTTATATATTGTTCGATTTTGTTTTGTATAATGCTTCTATTAGCAAGATACTGTTTCTGCTTCTAATAATTCTTTAGCACCTTTGTACTCTACACCGTGAGCTTCTGCAACTGCTTCAAATGTTACATAGCCATCTAATGTGTTAATACCTTTTAGTAATGCAGTGTTGCCTAGGCAAGCTTCTTTGTAGCCTTTGTTAGCAATTTGTACTGCATATGGTACTGTTACGTTTGTTAATGCAAGAGTTGATGTACGTGGAACCGCACCTGGCATGTTTGCAACTGCATAATGAACAACGCCGTGTTTTTCATAAGTTGGGTTATCATGAGTTGTAATACGA
>NZ_KV827874.1:133252-168104 GCF_001836235.1 Bacillus sp. HMSC036E02
ACCACCTTGGTCAATCGCGATATCTACAACAACAGAACCTGGTTCCATTGATTTAATCATTTCTTCTGTTACAAGTTTTGGAGCTTTTGCACCTGGGATTAATACTGCACCGATTACAAGATCAGACTCTTTAACAGCTTCTGCAATATTGTAAGGATTAGACATTAAAGTTTTTACTTGGTTTCCGAAAATGTCATCTAATTGACGAAGACGTTCTGCGCTTAAGTCGATGATTGTTACATCCGCACCTAGTCCAACTGCAATTTTAGCAGCATTTGTACCAGCTTGTCCACCACCGATGATTGTTACTTTACCACGTTTAACCCCTGGAACACCTGCAAGTAAGATACCTTTACCGCCTTTGTTCTTCTCAAGGAATTGTGCACCAATTTGTGCAGCCATACGACCAGCTACTTCACTCATAGGTGCAAGTAATGGTAATGAACGATTTTCTAATTGTACTGTTTCATATGCAATAGAAACAACTTTTTTCTCGATTAAAGCTTTTGTTAATTCTGGCTCTGGAGCTAAGTGTAAGTATGTGAATAAGATTAAGCCTTCACTGAAGTGTTTGTATTCGCTTTCAATTGGTTCTTTAACTTTCATAACCATTTCCATGTTCCAAGCTTCTTCAGCTGTATCAACAATTTTTGCTCCCGCTTCCACATACTGAGCGTCTGTGAAACCAGATCCTAAACCTGCACCCTTTTGAATGAATACTTCGTGATTGTTACGAATTAAATGTACAACACCTGCTGGTGTCATTGCCACACGGTTTTCGTTGTTTTTAATTTCTGCTGGTACCCCAATACGCATAATGAAATGCCCCCTTATAATTAACAGAAAAAAGAGATTCTTTTTTCTTTTTGTAATAATTAATAACTTATGTCCTTATTCTAGCATAACTTAAAAGTTATGAAAACGCTAACATACCATTTTTATAAAGTTTATATATTTAGAATAGTGTAAATATATAAAACATTGATTCTATTGGGGGTTTCGTGACATTTCATTATCTATCACTCTATTTTTATTATACCTCTTCAAAATAAACAGTAACCTTTTATTATTTGACAATAATTTAACATTGTAAGAAACCTAAGCGATAACGTATACATATACAGTTATTATTTTACTCAATACTTTAGAGATATATTCTTTTCAAAAAAAATAGCTGCTAGCATTTAGCTAGCAGCTGGGTAACTTATAAATAACTTAGAAAATAAATCATCTGTCGTTTCAGTAATTTTATCAAACAGATCACTTTCTTCCGCTTCTTGCTCTCTTAACATCTTAATTGTTTCACGTGCATCTTCAGGGTAATCGGTTATGATACCATCTACGTTCAACTTATAATATGCCTTTAAATTTTCCATATCATTTACTGTCCATACGTAAATTGGTTTGTTTAACTTCCTTGCTTCTTTTACTAATTTCTTATTTAACATATATTCTTCTGCTACGTAAAAGTCAGCCTTCACATTCTTTAAGTTAGCTCTACTTGCATACAATATATACCCTACTTTTATATCTGGATTTGCACGCTTAAACTCTTTAATAAGTGGATAGTGTAACGTTTGAATTACACATTGCTTCTCAAATTCATTATCTTTAATCGTTTTTAAGACTTTGTTTACAAAATCTTTTTCGCCCCCATGAAGCTTCACTTCTATATTAAGTTTGATTTTGCCATTTGCTAGCTTAATGATTTCATCAAGTGTACTTATTTGTCCTGAAAGTCCATCTTGACTAAGGGTAAGCTGCCTTAACTCAGCCATCGTTAAATCTGACACATGCACATTGGCATTTGCGAGACGTTTCAGCTTCAAATCATGTATAACCGCTAGTTCACCGTCTTTCGTTTGTAATACATCTATTTCAGCGTAGTCTGCTTTTGCATCAATAGCACCTTGCACAGCTTCTTTCGTATTTTCTACACCTTTTGATATATACCCGCGGTGCGCCATAATAATCGGTTCTTTATATGAATTTGAAATAAACGTTACAATGAAAGCAACGACCATTCCGGCAGTAATAATTCCTACAATGTATACGCCAATGAATTTCCAACGATGTTTTTGGAAGAAACATTTATCTGCTTTCGTTTTCGAATAATCTAATCCTTCTTCTAATAAAACATCCTCAACCGGTACCTTTTGTAAGTATAATCGCGTAATCGCCATAATATAAAATGGCGTCACGATAAAGCTGAATAAATACAATGTGCTCGTTAAAAATACAGAAATCGTTGATTCAGCTAATAATGCAAATGTTCCTTTCGGGTTTGTAAATTCATAAACACCCCATAGGCACAATAAATATATTCCCAAAAACACGACATATACAATTCCAATTGAAATAAAAAATCCTACTAAAAAGAATAGTACTTTAAAAAAGCTTTCCTTTACTAAAGTTGCACTTTTACGTGCTGCCACGCGAAATGGTTTTTGCTCTAAAACAACAATGGGTAGAACGAAAATCCATCGAAGATTCAAATATGCGACTACAGCAAAGAACGTGTAATAACCAACTTGTCCCATCGTTGTCTTAAACAGTTCTCCTGTAATAAAGTTAGGAATTTGAATTTGCGGGATTAATGCCGTTTCATATCCCATATTTAAAAGAGGCAACAATACGACAGCATATAAAATAAATCCTGGTAAGCAATATGTGAAAAGAGTAGGTAAATACGTTACCGTTTTATATAAAATCGGACGTAATTTCACCTTCTGTCTTTTATGAGCGAAATACGAAATAATAATAAGCACTGCAAATTCTGTAAAGATAAGAAACAGTGCTAATAATGATAAAATTACGATTGCTAAGATGCCATAAGGCGTCTTTAAAAACGCTAATAATTCATCATTTGTCGCATTTGCATAACCAGCAAAATACAATAACTTATTAAAAATGATTCCAAATAGTGGAACAAACACAATCGCTGCTAATAATTTATAAGCAAGTTGAAAAGTTAATACATTCCAAAAAGCAAATTTAACTGTTTGAAAGGAATGTCTCATTACTCCTGGTATAGATAGTTTTTTACGGTGTTGCATATATTCCTCCAAATTCTAAAACGGTATTTGAGATGGATTCCATATTTCAAGTTCTAATCCATCTTTTTAATAATAATATATTCCGCTTAACATGAACACTCTTATACATATAATGAAAAAAGTGATGGCTACTTCCCATCACTTTTTCATTTATTCTATTTTTTCTCTAGGCCTTGTCCAAATGCTTTCAAAAAGCTAAAACCGAATGTAATAGCTCTATTGATATCTGGATCTTTTAATACTTTAAAGAAATCCATTACTTTTGTTTTTTTACCACTATTTAATTCATCTGTTGCAAATTGCAATCCTGTAACTAAACTTGACGTAATTTGCTTCGTTATTTCTGGATCAACTGAAGATAACGCTTCTCCTGCCCCCATCATATTGTTGAGTGCATTTTTAACTGGTTCACGATTTAATTGCTCCACAGCGATTTTTGAAACATCTTCCTTCGCAGCAAGTAAACTAATTGCTGCATCTAATATACCAGCCTTCTGCAACTGTGCTAAAAGCTGCATCGTTTCTTCTACTGCTTCACGATTATTAGATAACTCATTTAGAAGTTCATCTGCTACTTGCTGTTTCTGTTCTTCCTCTGTTACAACTTTCTTTTTAATTACAGTAATTTCTTTCGCCACTATCTCCGCCCCCTAGTCCACAAGTGATACGTATTGTTTTCTTTGCCATTTTTGCTCGATTTCAACACCATTTTGCGGATTACGCTTTTTATCTCTCGGGTTTGAAGATGGTAACGGACGATTCCCTTTTTCACGTAGTACACGCATCTTTACCATCGTTTGTTTATACGCTGGTGTACACGTATAAAGATCTGTCGCCGTTCCAGTTAAAATATTGATTGCCTCTTCATTTACCGTTGCATGCATCGGTAAATATAGCTCTTTCCCCGTTACACGATCTGTAACAAGTGCCTGTACTTTAATTTTCCCAAATGGTGATGCTAATTCTACAAGACCACCATCTTTCACATTGCGCTCTAGGGCAAGTTCAGGCGAGATTTCAACGAACACTTCAGATACTTTAGATAAAATACCAGCCGATTTATTCGTCATATTTCCTTCATGGAAATGTTCTAACATACGACCATTATTTAAAAGTAAATCATACTCATCTGGTGCTACAACTGGTGGTACCCATTCATCTAATGATAAACGAGCGAGTTTATCTGGGAAGTTAAATCCGTCTACATATAATAGCGGTGTATCGCTACCATCATGACTACCCCAACATAAACTATTCCATCCTTCTAGACGGTCGTACGTTGCTTGAGAGTATAACGGTGCAAGTGACGCGATTTCGTCCATAATTTCACTTGGACTTTCATAATTCCAATCCCCACCTAGTGCACGAGCAACTTTTTGTAAAATCCACCAGTCTGGTTTTGAATCACCAAGCGGCTTCAATACTTCATATAATCTTTGAATGCGGCGCTCTGTATTTGTAAACGTTCCTTCTTTTTCTAAGCTTGGTGCCGCTGGTAAAATAACATCAGCAAAACGAGCTGTTTTCGATAAGAACATATCTTGAACAACAAGGAAATCTAAATTCGCTAAAATATGTTGTACATGGTTGGCATTCGAATCTACTAAAGCCATTTCTTCACCCATAACATACATACCACGCAGTTTTCCTTCATCTGCCGCAAGTAACATTGCAATATTATTTAAGCCTGGTGCTTTCGGAATTGTAGTACCGTATGCTTTTTCAAATTTCGCACGGAGCGCATCATCTGAAACCGCTTGGTAACCTGGAAGCCAGTTTGGTAATGTTGCCATATCACAAGCGCCTTGTACGTTATTATGTCCGCGTAATGGGTATGCTCCTGCACCAGGACGACGATAGTTACCCGTAACAAGCAATAGATTTGAAATTGCTGCTGAAGTTGTACTTCCTCCAGTATTTTGAGTTACACCCATTCCCCAAAGTACACAAGTACCATCTGCTTCATATACCATACGAGCCATTTCTTTCAGATTTTCTTTCGAAATCCCCGTGATTTCTTCTGTATAATCAAGCGTATACTTTTCTACCATTTTGCTATATTCATCAAAATTCTTCACATTTTCAGCTATGAACTTTTTATCGTGCCAATCTTGATCAATAATATATTTCGTAATACCAGCGAGCCATACGTAATCAGTTCCTTGGCGCGGATGAATGAATAAATCCGCACGCTCTGCCATTTCATGTTTACGAAGGTCTGCCACAATTAATTTTTGGTCATGTAATTTATGTGCACGTTTTACACGCGTTGCAAGTACAGGATGTCCTTCTGTTGGATTTGCTCCAACGATAATGACAAGGCCTGCTTCCGCAATATCTTTCACTGTTCCAGCGTCCCCGCCCATACCGACAGTTTTAAATAAACCGTCTGTTGCTGGAGATTGACAATAACGGGAACAGTTGTCTACATTATTCGTTCCATATATTTGACGGGCTAGTTTTTGCATAAGATAATTTTCTTCATTCGTTACTTTCGAAGAAGAAATAAATCCAAATGCATCACTTCCATATTCTGATTTAATATGCTGCATATTGGATGCAACAACTTCAAGAGCCTCTTCCCATGAAGCTTCAACAAACATATCTCCTTGGCGAATTAATGGCTTTGTAATACGATCTTCACTGTTTACAAAATCCCATCCAAATTTGCCTTTTACACATGTGGAAATACCGTTAACCGGCGCATCTGAAACAGGCTGTACTTTCAAAATGTGGCGGTCTTTCGTCCATACTTCAAATGAACAACCTACACCACAAAATGTACAAACTGTTTTTGTTTTATTCACTTTCGTCTTACGCATCGCAGCCTCTACTTCTGAAACTGCTAAAATACTACTATATCCAGGTTCTACATCCTTTACAAAATCAATCATCGGATCTAACACATCCGGTTTCAATCCTGTCATGAATCCAGCTTCACCCAGCATTGTTTTTTCCATTAACGCATTACATGGACATACTGTTACACACTGCCCACAACTTACACAAGATGAGTCATTTATACTTACACCATTGTCCCATATAACACGTGGACGGTCTAAGCTCCAATCAATCGATATAGTTTCATTCACTTGTAAGTTTTGACATACTTCTACACACTGCCCACAAGCAATACATTGATTTGGATCATACCGATAAAACGGATGTGACATATCCACTTCACACGCACTTACTTTTGGCTCATACGGATATTTCTGTTCCTCAATTCCCATCATATGTACTGTATTGTGGACTTTACAGTTACCATTATTGTTATCACAAACGGTACAATACAGTAGATGATTCTCTAATATTCGATCCATTGCCTCAGTCTGTGCCTCTTTTGCACGCTGGGACTGTCTTTCGATATGCATACCGTTCTCTAATTTCGTTGAACAAGCACGCATTAACTTCCCATTTACTTCTACAATACACGTATCACAAGTTTGAATTGGATCTACTTCTGGTACATGACAAATTTGAGGATGTTCCAAATTACTCTCGTTAAATAATTGTAGTATCGTCTTTTCACCTGATGCAGAAAATTCTTTACCATCGACGGTTACACGGACTGTCTGTTCTGCCATAGTTTCCCCTCTCCTTACAACCAACTGTACAACACAATTATGAATCCGTTTTCAAAATCGCATTACTGTACATATTTTTGAAACGCTCTACCCAAATACTTTCTTATGAAGTCGATTCTAGATGTTATAAGGTATAACTACGAAAGCTTGAAATTATCACTATTCTACAGTTCTATTATATCGTACATATACAATAATAACCAAAATAATCTGTGATCTTCTTGTTAATAGGTGTTTTTATTTTTCCCATTGTTTTATGATAAATGTGGGAGAGAAATACATATAAAAGGGGAATTTAATATGGGGCCTACGCAAGAGACTTATACAATTGTACGCTATCAATCTGGTACATTTTCAAAACAGCTTGATGAGATTGTTACAGAATCTCCTATTACTATTAAGTTGAATGGTGAAGAATATGTAACAGTCGTATGCACACCAAATTATATTGAAGATATGGTAATTGGTTTTTTAATTTCTGAGGGGATTATTTCTTCCTATAAAGATGTTGAAGAACTATGGGTTCAAAAAGATAACGGAATTGTCCATGTAAAATCATCAAAAGTGAATCCGCTCTATCAAACTTTATATAATAAACGATACATCACTTCTTGCTGTGGAAAAGGTAGACAAGGTTTTATTTTCGTAAACGACGCAGCAAAAGCAAAAGACTTACATGATATACATGTAAAAATTACTCCTGAAGAATGCTTTCACTTAATGAATACCTTGCAACAATCTTCTACTACATTTCGCCAAACTGGCGGTGTTCACAATACCGCGCTATGTGATCGAAACAATATCCTCCTATCAAGAATGGATATTGGAAGACATAATGCATTAGATAAAATATATGGTCATTGTTTGCGTAACGATATATCCATTAAAGGAAAAATCATCGCATTTAGCGGACGTATTTCATCCGAAATTTTACTCAAAGTTTCAAAAATCGGATGTGAAATTGTTCTATCTAAATCCGCTCCAACAAAACTGGCATTGCAACTTGCCCATGATTTAGGCATTACAGTCGTAGGGTTTATTAGAAATGAATCTTGTAATATTTACACACATCCAAAACGAATTGATGGCTATCAATCCAATGTTTAAAAAATAACTCCTCAATCGAGGAGTTATTTTAGTTATAAAAATGTAACATATTAAACACTTGAATAGTTAACAAAGTTAATATATAATTTCATTACATAATTAAAACAAAACATTGTAGCATATATCTTTTCATTCTTTTACAAATTAAAAGAGAATACTAACAAAACATATACTCAATCTTATAAAAGTAATGGATTTATTTGAAATCCACCAGGGAGGTTACAACTATGGAAATTCGCTTATTAACAACAGAGGACGCAGAAATATATTTAAAAGTTTGTATGGAAGGTTTAACGAAGAATCCGGAAGCTTTTAGCTCTTCTTATGAAGATGTTCTTAAACATGAAAATCCTGTGGCTGCTATGGCTAAACGATTAAGCAATCCGGATAAGTATACTCTAGGTGTCTTCAAAGATAATGATTTAATTGGTATCGCTACTTTAGAAACAAAACCATTTATTAAACAAGAACATAAAGCAAAAATTGGCTCCGTTTTTGTTTCCCCAAAAGCACGTGGTCTCGGAGCAGGACGAGCTCTAATTAAAGCAATTATTGAAAATGCCGATAAATTACATGTAGAACAACTCATGCTTGATGTTGTAGTTGGTAACGTTGGTGCAAAAAAATTATATGAGTCATTAGGTTTCCAAACTTACGGCGTACAAGAGCGTTCATTAAAACACAATGGTCAATATTGGGACGAGGAACATATGGTTCTGTTCTTAAATGATTAATACTTCAATATAAAGTGAAACTTTACTCAGTGTTTTTTCCATCCCCTACTGAGTATTAGTTGAACCAATCGGGCTTTTACGGGCAGTTATCGCCCACCTAACTCCCTCGCATTCGCTGAATTTTAAGGTGGGAGTTACTGCCCACAAATAGCGGGGTAGTTTTCCAAAAACATCTTTCTTAATAAGAAAGATGTTTTTTTACATTACAACAATGTAATCTTCATGTCACCTTTATCGATCGTACCAATCCTTACCATTCATTATACTAAAAATATAAAGTGAAACTTTACTCAGTGGGGAACTACATCCCACGCCGATCGCATGTACTTGATATGTAGAGGAGAATGTGATATAAAACAAAACAAACGAGCTATGCTTTTAATATTTACTACAGCAATTGTAACTTCTGGGTTAGCAATTTTACCTTGGTTTATCATATAGGAATACTCCCCTAACAATGAAAAAAGCTGATTGCTTCTTAAGAAGCAATCAGCTTTTTTTATATTATAAAATCCCCAAAATTTTATTTACGCAACTTATAATAATAACCATAGATACGGCAACGCACATGACAACCGTATTACGATCTTGCTTTTCTTTTTTTGAAATTTCTTCTTTTGAATTCATGTGTATGATCTCCTTTTAAAAAAAGTGTGAGATAGGAAATTTTTCTTATCCGATGCGAGGTGAATACGAAAACCCTCTCTATCTCACATACACAATAGAATGGAATTGTCATTTTATAAATAAAATGACATGACGTTATGTCGCAACATAGGGTATTTTGTGTCGCTACGTTTTCTATTATAAAAAATAGTTGTGCAAAACTAGTGCATTTTTTATGTCAATTACTCTGAGCGAAAAATAACTCTTCCACTCAATCACATAAAAAGAGTTTTTTATTATTTTCATGTAAACTATACAAGTAGAATGAACAGTTTGGGGTGCACAAGATTATGGTAAAAATTTTATTAGTAGACGATGAAGAACGTATGTTACGATTATTAGATCTGTTCTTAAGCCCTCGCGGCTATTTTTGCATGAAAGCTACCTCTGGCCTTGAAGCACTAAATTTAATCGAACAAAAAGAATTCGATATTATTTTATTAGATGTTATGATGCCAAATATGGATGGATGGGATACTTGCTATCAAATTCGTCAAATTTCCAATGTTCCTATCATTATGTTAACAGCTCGTAATCAAAACTACGATATGGTGAAAGGCCTCACGATGGGCGCAGATGATTATATTACAAAACCATTTGATGAGCATGTATTAGTCGCACGAATCGAGGCTATATTACGCCGTACAAAAAAAGATGGCTTTGTTAGTTTCAATGGTATTGAGTGGGATAAAACGAAACATACTGTCACAGTTTATGATGAAAAAATCTCATTAACTCCTATCGAATTTTCGTTACTCGGACTATTTTTGCAAAATACAAACCGTGCTTATAGCCGAGATGATTTAATCGAAAAAATTTGGGGCTATGAAACAGATATCGAATATAGAACAATTGATTCACACATTCGTAATATCCGTGATAAACTACGCAAAAAAGGATTTCCAATTGAAGATTACCTAGAAACGGTCTATAAAGTCGGATATAAATGGAAAAGTGAATAATTACTTCGGTCAGTGGGAAATCGTATACCACTGACTCTTTATTATGAATAAGGTATGGTGAAAAAATGAGTAAACTTTCCCTTAAAATTGGGACATACTTTTTAATATTAGCTTTATGTATTGAAACAATTGCTTTCGTATCTTTTTATAAAAGCCTTTCAAAAATGCGTATTGTAGAGGAAACAGATGCTCTTTTAGAGAAAGGTAATCGCTATAGTAAAAAAATTAAAAGCCGCGAGAGACGGGATGAATATTATAAAGAAATGAAACACGCTGAACATAATAAAAGTCCTAAACGCCCTGTGTATCCTGAATTCGATATTACGAATGAGGCTGCACACTTAGTTGAATCGGAATCAATTTCTAACTCCGATATAGCTATCATTATTACTGACCATAACGGCAAAATTATTTCCACCTCAGAACCCGTAACAAAAGATATGCAAAAACAACTTACTTGTAAAACAGAAACTGTCCCAGACGGCGGATTGGTCGTTGAAAGGAACTGGAAAAAATCAAAGTTCATCACAACAGTAAGCCCACTTAACACAACAAAGTTTCAAGGAAAGCTATATATGCTATTAAAAACATCTTTCCTAGAAAATATGTTACTTAAACTCATGAACCAATTTCTTATCATTAGCGTTTTAACAATTATTTTAACAACAATTTCTGTCTTTGTTTTTTCACGCGTTATTACAGAACCACTTGTAAAAATGAAGAGAGCGACAGAAAAAATGTCAAAATTAAATAAGCCAATTCAATTAGGTATTAAACGGAATGATGAACTCGGAAGTTTAGCAAAAACAATTGAAGATTTATCGAGTGAACTTACGTATATGAAAAAAGAGCGCAATGAATTTCTCGCTAGTGTCGCTCATGAACTATTAACTCCATTGACCTATATGAAAGGTTATGCAAAGGTAGCAAAGAGAGACTCTTTAACAAAAGAGGAGCGAGAAGAATACTTACAAATCATTGAGGATGAAACGGATAGTGTAACCGATCTCGTCCAAGATTTATTTATGCTTGTACAATTAGAACAACACCAATTTGTTATAAAAAAACAAAAAGTGCTTCTTCAGCCATTTTTAGAACGAATGGTTGAAAAAACAAAAACAACATTAACGAATAAGCAAATGCAACTTCATGTATATTGCAAAGATGATTTAGAAGTTTGTATAGACGAAAGACGTATGGAACAAGTTATGTTAAATTTATTACACAACGCTTATCAACATTCGCCAGAAAACACATCCATTACGATACGTGTACTCATGGAAACAGATTCTTTTACAATAAGTGTACAAGATGAAGGTGAAGGTATTCCTGAAGAAGATATCCCGCATATTTTTGACCGTTTTTATCGTGTTGATAAATCTAGAACACGAGCTACAGGCGGAAAAGGCATCGGGCTAGCTGTTGCAAAGGAAATTGTAGAATTGCATAACGGTTCTATTCTAGTAACAAGCCAATTAGGAGCGGGAACAAACTTTATAATCAAGCTACCTTTTGAATAATATGCGTGTGAAAACACCAGTAGTAGTAAACACTACTGGTGTTATTTTGTTCATAAAAACAGCTCATATAAGCTAAGCTTTTGAAATTATTCTTATTTCAATATAAAATAAAGGTACATTTGCAAAGATTTGGAGGGTGATATAATTGGATATCCATGTATTAACAAAAGACGAAGCAGAAATTTACTTAGAACTTCGCGTAGAAGGATTAAAGCAAAACCCTGAAGCATTCAGCTCTTCTTATGAAGATATTATTAATAAAGAGTGTGCGATTGAATATAAAGCACAAAAATTAGCACAAGATGAAAACTATACGCTAGGTGCATTTAAAGATGGAAAATTAATCGGGGTTGCAACACTGGAAACGAAACCATATGTAAAACAAGAACATAAAGCTAAAATCGGTTCTGTATATGTATCTCCAAAAGCACGCGGACTTGGAGCAGGAAAAGCACTTATTAAAGAATGTCTTGAGCTTGCTAAATCTTTAGAAGTAGAACAAGTTATGCTTGATGTTGTTGTTGGCAACGATGGAGCGAAAAAACTTTATGAATCATTAGGTTTTAAAACATTCGGTGTACAAGAACGTTCATTAAAATATAACGGACAATATTGGGACGAAGAGCATATGGTCTTATTCTTAGATGAAAATAAATAATAAAAAACATCCTCATGTTTGGAGGATGTTTTTTACTTTCTTGTAAACCATGCCGTGTGTAATAATTGAATCGCTTTCGCAATCTCTTCCTCTGATAATATCGCAAACCCAAGTAAAACTACACTCTCAGGCGCCGTACCGTCTTTATAGTACGTAGACACAGGATATATTTTAATACTATATTTCGCAGCTTCTTGAATTAATTCTTCTTCCTGCATTCCATTATGCACTTTTAATAAAATGTGTAATCCGGAATCTTCTCCTATTACTTCAACACGATTAGAGAAATACTTCTCTATTTCAAAAACAAGTCTATCTCTCTTCTTTCGGTAGACAACACGCATTTTATGAATATGTTTTTCCCAATATCCTTCATTTAAAAATCTTCTAATCACTTCTTGATCTATTCTTGAAACACTTTGTGTATAAAATAAATATTGCTGTTGATACTTTTTAATTAATTTCTTCGGCAACACCATATAGCTCATCCGTAGCGATGGCAATAATGCTTTAGATAGCGTCCCCATATAAATAACTTTCCCCTCTGTATCTAACCCTTGCAGCGCCGGTATAGGTTTTCCAGAATAACGAAATTCACTATCATAATCATCTTCAATAATATACCTGCTCTCTTCTTTCTTTGCCCACTGTAAAAGCTGCATCCTTCTCGTAATAGGCATAATCATTCCATATGGAAACTGATGGGAAGGTGTAACAAATACAACATTCGCATTGCTATTTTCTAAATCTGCAATACAAATTCCATCTCTATCTAAAGATAACATTTGGACTCTTGCTTCTCCCTGTTCAAAAACAACCATCTTTCTATGATACCCTGGGTTTTCAACTGCATAATTGCTTCCCTTTAACAATTGAAACAATAGTTTCACTAATATTTGTGTTCCCGCTCCTAATACAATTTGACTAGCTGAACAACGCACACCTCTAGATTCATACAAATAATTCGTAATCTCTTCTCTTAAGCTTGCTTCCCCTTGAGGGTGTCCTAGAAAGAGAAGTTCGTTATTATGCGGTTGCCATACTTCATTTACAATTTTCCGATACATATTAAATGGAAAAGCATTTGTATCAATTCCTGTTTGTGTAAAGTCAAATTTATAACGCTTCTCCTGAAACGGGACTTCTTCTATCCTCTCTTCGCTATCCTCTACATGAACCATTTGCTCAATCTTGCATACAAAATAACCTTTTCTCGATATCGATTCAATATAACCTTCTGCAAGTAATTGTTCGTAGGCTGCCTCTACTGTATTTTTACTTACTTGTAAATGTATCGCTAACTTTCGCTTAGCCGGTAATTTCGTAAAAGGGACAATCGATCCATCTTTAATCTCTTTTTTTATATACTCATACAATTGCACATATAATGCCTTTTTACTATTCACATTTAAATTAGGCGTTAATTCTAACATAATATCTGACCCCTTAATAAAACTAAAATCTGATACTTTTTACAGTACCAGATTTTATATATAATTCCTTTTATCATGTCACACATCAAAAATCAAATACCGGAGAGGAGAAACATGATAATGAACAATGGTAGACGTATCGGACTCATTATGATTATTACAGGGGCTACATTATGGGGATTATCTGGTCCAATGATTCAGTGGCTATTTCAGCATACTAATGTATCCTCAATTGATTTTTTAACAATTCGATTGTTACTTGCAGGAATATTTATTTTGTCTTTCTTACTTATAAAGAAACAAAACATATTTCAAATTTGGAAACACCCTAGATATTCTATACAACTTATTATTTTCTCTATTCTCGGCATGCTTGGTGCGCAATACGCCTTTATCGAAACGGTTCATATTAGTAACGCGGTCACAGCAACGCTATTTCAATTTCTAGGTCCTGTTCTTATTACCATGTATGTTGCATTTGAACAAAGAAAATTCCCTGCTTCCATGCAACTATTCGCAATTATAGCCGCGCTAATAGGAACATACTTTATTATTACAAATGGCTCAATTGAAAATATTGTTTTATCTAAAGAAGCTATTATTTTTGGACTATTAACAGCAATTGGATTTGCATTTTATACCCTTCATCCAGCTTCGCTTATTAAAGCATGCGGAACAACTATAGTAATTGGTTGGGGGATGTTAATCGGAGGAATTGCACTACTTATTTATAATCATTCATTCGGGTGGAATCAATTTTCACAAACCTTTACACTAAAAACTTTTTCTATGCTTATTCTTATCATTATTAGTGGTACCCTTTCTTTCCTTCTGTATATCGGTAGTCTTAAATATTTAGCAGCAACAGAAACAAGCATTTTATCTAGCATTGAACCCCTTGTAGCTGCCATCGTTTCAATCACTTGGCTAAGTGAATCTTTTGGAGCATATCAATTATTAGGCGGCATATGTATCGTTCTATCCGTTATTTTTTTGACGATGCCCCAAAAAGAAACCGAACCAACCTATACAACGGAACAAATATAAAATGAAACTTTAATTAGTGGGGCTATCTCCCACTGATTATTAACCTACACCAATCGGGCTTTTACGGGATACAAAATGTCAAAAGAGGTCGTACAAAACTTACGACCTCTTTTGACATTTTAAAGGAATTGTCCCGCCTTCTAGCAAATACAATTACACTAACAATAAAAACTAGGAGTGTGGCACCATGAAAAAAATCGGAACTATGCTACTTCTCTCCTTTCTCATCACTGGATGCACACAAGCACAACCTGATTCAAAAGCATCTAAAACTGAAGCTGTCGCAACGTCCAATCAAGTGAACGCACCTTCCTTCTTTCATCTTAGTGTTTTAAAAGATGTAAATTGGGAAGAAGCACCCTCATTCATAGACGGAAAAATACCTTTAAAAGGCATCGAAGGAAAAATCGCAATGGCTGATAGTCCTATTATCGCAAATGAACAAAATGAAATAATGTGGTACTTTCTAGATTCTGAAATACCAACTGGAAAATTGTCTATTATTGCGCTAAAACAAGGATCTGTAACGCCAACACCAGTACTCTTTCAAAAAGAAATTTCCAAACAAACTTGGACTACTTCAAATACAATCAATTCTACTACAAGCGAACTCCCTCTCGCTATGTCACTACCTTCATCTGGATTATGGTTATTAAATATATATGTGAATGAAAAATATTATGATCAGTTTGTAATCACCGCTGAGTAAAGTGACAAAAATAAACCACTTTCTTACAACAATGTAATTTCTACGTCATGTACTTCGATAGTTGAATTATCTCTCTTCTCTTATACTTAAAGTAAGAAATGAATGAGGAGAGATGAGAGATGAAAAAAATGATAGAAGTAATCGTAGCAATAACTGAGGTTTTAGTGAATGGTAAACAAGTTGCAATGGAATTAAATAAATAGTGAAGAAACATAAATAATTCTACACTTCTTCATTATTTTGATTTCTTATCTCAAAAAAGCAGTGCCTTTTAGGCACTGCTTTTAGCTATTAATAACGTGGTATTTTCGTAATTTGTGCCACGCCTGAATCAATAGCTGCTTTCGCTACTGCTTCCGCAACACTTGGAACAACTCTTTTATCTAATGGATTCGGGATTACATAATTCGCATTACGTTCTTCATCAGTAATGATGTTAGCGATCCCATATGCTGCCGCTAATTTCATCTCTTCTGTAATATCAGTTGCGCGCACATCTAACGCACCGCGGAATATTCCGGGAAACGCCAATACATTATTTACTTGATTCGCATAATCCGAGCGCCCAGTTCCTACTACAGCTGCCCCAGCCTCTAATGCATCCTCAGGGAAGATTTCTGGAATTGGATTCGCCATTGCAAACACAATTGCTTTCTCATTCATCGTCTGTACAAGTTCTTTCGTTAATACGTTAGGAGCAGATACGCCAATAAAAATATCAGCTTGGTTAATCGCTTCTTTTAACGTTCCACGCACATGTTCACGATTTGTCTTTTTTGAAACTTCAATTTGTGCTTCGTTCATCCATGTTTCACCTTCACAAACAATACCTTCTAGGCTAACTAGCGTAATGTGCTTTGCACCAGCCTTTAATAATAATTTTCCAATTGCAATTCCTGCCGAACCCGCACCGTTAATAACGATTTTCACATTATCCATTTGTTTGCTAACAACTTTTAATGCATTAATAACAGCTGCTAAAACGACAATAGCTGTTCCATGTTGATCATCATGGAATACAGGAATATTCGTTTCTTCTTTTAATCGTTTTTCAATTTCAAAACAACGCGGTGCTGCAATATCTTCTAAATTAATCCCTGCAAATGTAGGCTCTAAATTTTTTACAAGGGTAACGATTTCATCTACATCCGTTGTGCCTAAACATAATGGGAAAGCATCTACATTCGCAAACTTCTTAAACAAAATACTTTTTCCTTCCATAACAGGCATAGCCGCTTTCGGTCCAATGTTTCCTAAACCGAGTACCGCTGTTCCATCTGAGACAACTGCCACCATATTACCACGTGCTGTATAGTCATACACCGTTTCTTCATCTGCCGCAATTGCTTTGCAAGACTCCGCTACACCTGGTGTATACGTCAGGCTTAAATCATCCGCTGAATTTACTTCTACTTTACTTGTAATTTCAATTTTCCCTACTAATTCTTTATGCAATAACAATGATCTTTCATTAATTTGATTTGCTAACATACTTATAATCTCCCCTTAATTTGACAAGCTAGCTATATGAATATAGCTAGCTTGTTTGATCATGAAAACATCTTTAATAATATTGTCGCCGTTACAACCATTGCCGCCCCGCCTAAACGAGTCGAAATTTGCGCGAACGGCATTAATTCCATACGATTTGAAGCCGATAAAATAGCAACATCTCCAGTTCCACCTAAACCGCTATGACATCCAGTTACAATCGCCGATTCAACTGGATACATCTTCATCACTTTCCCTACAAGAAAACCTGATGCTACCATTGTAAGAACAACCGATGCGCACACAACAACATATCCTACTGAAAGAACTGCTGCTACGTCTTTTAACGGAATATATAGCAATCCTAATCCAACCATTAAAGGCCAAGTTAAATTCTTCGAAATAAATTTATATAAATGGAATGCTCCTTGCTCCATTTTTGCTGGCATTAATTTAAAGTATTTCACAAGCGCTGCTGAGAAAATCATAATGATTGCCCCAGGAATACCGATGAACTTAGAAGCAAATCCTCCGAAGATGAAGAACGTACACGCAATTAATAAACCTGCTCCCATTAATGAGAAGTCAATTGGCTTCTCTGTATTTTGTTCTTTTAATAATTCTGCTTGATTGTCTGTTTTCACTAATACACCGTTACCACTAAGCTCCGGTTTCTTCTCACCTAAACGCTTCATATACCCTGCACTTACAATTGCGAACATATTTCCAATAATAGCTGCTGGAATAAGCTGTGATACAAACGTTGCTGATGATTCATTTAAAATATCACTATAAGCTAGCGACAATGGTAAAATCCCTTCCCCGATACCACCACTCACAATTGGTACGATGATAAAGAAGAATGTGTGCTTCATTTCAAATCCAAATAATGAACCGACCAATAATCCTACTGCTACAGAAGCTAACGTCCCTACTACTAAAGGAATAAACATGCGAACGAAACCTTGTACTAACACTTTACGGTTCATTCCTAAAATACTTCCGACTACTAAACAAGAAATATATAAATATAAAAAGTTCGATTTTTTCATTAACATAGTCGCAGCTTCCATTGAAGCTGGATTCATCCAGTTAAAAAATACAAGTAATGATGGAATAAATAACGAAAGTATTGCTGGACCGCCGATATTTTTTAAAATTGGAATTCTCATCCCAATATCACCTAAGAAAATCCCCATGATCATAATAACTGCAAATCCACCAATCATATCTGCTGGCAATTTATTATATACAGATGCCCCATAAATAATAGCAGCCAATACTACATATAACGGTAAAGGTATAACACCGATTTTTACATTCATAATTTTAGAAGCGAAAGATTCTCTTTGTACTTCATTTCCTTCAGAAAATGATACCGCTTCCACATTCTTTTGAATTCCCATATGGCACCCCCTCGTTTTCTTAATAACAATATTAAAACGCTTTCAATAGTAAAAATAGTTTTTGTAAGTTTTGTAATTGATTTTGTAATTAAAAAAAGTATAAGCGACTTATATTAAGTCGCTTATACGTAAAACTCTATTTTCTTTTGATCAACACATCTTAATTTACTTACAGGTCTTCCCACATGTTGGTACATCATTTCGTTTTCTAACACCCCAATGTCAGTCAGAAACATTACATATTTTCGAATAGAAACTCTTGAAATTCCAACTAATTGTGCCATTTCATCTGTTGTAAATACTCTTCCATTCAGAGACTCGATCTTCTGCCAAATTAATTGCAACGTTTGCTTCGTTAAACCTTTCGGAAGCTCTTTAGTGACAGTAGGCTCTCTTTTTTCTTTTTGTAAAATTAACGAATCTAATTCCGATTGACTAATTTTTTGTTGTTCTTTCATGAAAGTAAATTTTTCTCGATATATTGTTAATGCCTCTTTAAATCGTTCAAATGTAAATGGTTTAATTAAATAATCTACAACTCCATATTGTAATGCTTTTTTAATACTCCCCATATCATGTACAGCTGAAATCATCATTATATCGATTTCTTTTTCTTGGTTCCGGATATACATTAAAAGCTCAAACCCAGTCTCTTCAGGCATAAAAATATCAAGTAATACTAAATCTACTCGTGATTTCTCTAATACTTCTATCGCTGACTTTACTGAGTTAACTGCTTGAACAAGTTCAAACCCTCCTACTTGTTCTAAATAATGCGTATTTAACATTGCTACCATCGGGTCATCTTCTACAATTAAAACTTTAATCATATTTGCCTCTCATCCCTACCTTTAGGTATTTCAATTGTTATCGTTGTTCCCTTTCCTACTAATGAATGCATATGAATTTCCCCATTTATTCGCTGTATACTTTCTTTTACAAGATACAAACCATAACCGCGGTTATCTCCCTTTGTGGAATAACCTTTCGTAAATAATTCCTCTATTTCTTTTTCTTGTATACCTTTTCCCGTATCTTGTACTGTAATAGTTAGTATATCCCCATGTTGTATCTCAACTTCAACTTGCTTCTTTTCACAATTCGTCACTGCTTCTAATGCATTATCAATTAAATTTCCGACAATCGTAATAAGTTCATGAGTAATACTTTCATCATCTATTTCCGGCATATAAGAATCTTCACTTATAATTAATTTTATATTTTTCTCTCTAGCATAGCTGAGCTTACCTAGTAAAAAACCAGCAAATACTGGACTTTTTATTCTTTTCATAACTCCACCAATTTCATATTGATGCTCTGATACCATGCCGCTTATATACTTCTGTAATTCTTCATACTGTTTCATATGTGTAAGCCCTAATACGACATGCATCTTATTCATAAACTCATGAGATTGTGCCCGTAATGCTTCTGCATATAGTCTAATACCAGTTAGTTCCTCTGCTAGTTTTCTAATCTCTGTTTTATCACGAAATGTTGCAATTGCACCAACTATTTCTCCTTTTACATATAAAGGAACTCGATTCGTCACAATCGTAATTCCATAAATATTTTGTTCTTCGTTTAATTGTACTTCTCCCGTTTGCAATACTTCTTTTATACGTGAATTTGGCATATACAACTCAACATCTTTACCGATAAAATCTTCTTCAAGTCCGCTTTTTTTAAATAGACGTTTCGCTTCATTATTAATTAACGTTACTCTAGCCTCTTTATCTACAGCAATAATACCTTCCTTTACAGATTGTAGCATCGTATTTCTTTCTTCAAGAATTTTTGCTATCCTGTGCGGCTCAAGACCGAATAAACTTTTCTTTATATGTCTAGCTAGCAATATTGCTCCTATAATTCCGACTAATACACCCACTCCGACACCAATATAAATGATATGTCTACTTTCCTTAACTCTCTCTTTTACATTATCTGCTGAAATACCAACAGCCACTGCTCCAAGTTGTTCACCTGTTTCAGAAAATATTGGTACAAACACTCGCATGGAAATACCTAAAGTTCCTTCTGCTAACGATACATGTTCTTTTCCTTTCAATGCAGGCCCTTCATCTCCCCCAATAAAATGATGCCCTATTTTTTGAGGATTTGGATGTGACTTTCTTATTCCATTCATGTCCATAACTACAATAAATTGAACACCTGTGTTTTGTAATATTCTATTTGTATACGTTTGGATTGCAGAGGTATCTGCTTTCCCAACCAAACCATCGATTACAATCGAATCATTCGCCACAATGTGTGCAATTGTTTTTGCTTTCTCTGCTTGGCTATCCTCCGTCGTCCGTTCTACATTATGACTAATTAATATATCTGTCACAAGTAAAGAAAAAATTACAACTGTACAAACTAACAATGTAATCGTTTTCCATAAATTCCATAGTCTTTTTCTTTTTTTCATCCTGTTAATGACTCCCCTAATTGCTGAATAGAAAAATAAGTAAGGTGATATTATTTTCACCTTACTTATCTGCTGTTATTATACTTTAAATTTACTAGTCATCGCTTGTAGTTCTTCTGCCATCTCAGCTAAGTTTTGCGAAGCTGAACTAATTTCCTCCATGGAATTAACCTGTTCTTCTGTTGAAGCTGCAACACTTTGCATACTAGCTGTATTTTCTTCTGCAGCAGCTGCAATTTCATCAATAGCATTTGTCACTTCATTTGCATCTCCAGCAATTCTCTTCGTTGTTTCTACCATTTGATTAACTTGAGAAACAATATGTGTAGTAGAACTTAAAATTTCCGTAAAACTTACTTTCGTTTTTGTTACAACATCAAGGCCTTGTTGAACTTCTCCATTCACATTATCCATCGCCTTAACAGTATGTTCAATATCCGCCTTAATTTCTGCAATTAAATTTGCAATCTCTCCAGATGACTCTCCTGATTGCTCTGCTAATTTTCTAACCTCATCTGCTACAATAGCAAATCCTCGTCCCTGTTCACCTGCTCTTGCTGCTTCAATAGCCGCATTTAAAGCTAATAAGTTTGTTTGAGTTGCAATGTTTTGAATTGCTTCAGAAATAGCTCCTACTTGCTTTGATTTCTCATCAAGAAGTTTAATAATAGCATCTGACTCGGATACCGACCTAGAAATAGACTGCATTTGTTTTGCGGTTTGTTCAACTAAATCTTCTCCCTCTTCAGCTCTTTCACGGGCATGTAATGAGGAAATAGAAATTGACTCTGCGCTTCCGGTTACATCTTGAATTGCTGTATTTACTTGTTGTAATGTAGCAGCACCTTCTTCAACACCTTGACTTTGTGACTCAGCCCCACCTGATACTTGTTCCATCGCAATTGTAATTTGATCTGTCGCATCATTTGCTTGCTGTACGCTCGCTGTTAACTCTTCAGCCGATGCTGCAACATGTTCTGCTGAAAAGCTAATTTGGGTAATAACATCTTGTAAAGACGTAGACATTTCATTAAATGAATTCCCTAATTTCCCTATGTCATCCTTGGAATGGATTGTAATTTTCTCTGTTAAATCTCCCTTACTAATTTTATATGCCGATTCAGCTATTTTTCGTAATGGCCCTGTAATAGACTTTGTAATGAAATAAATTAATATACTACCAAATGCAATAGCAATAGCAATAACAATCAAAGTCTTATAAAATACTGGATTCGCAGCTTGGGTAATTTCTTCATCAAACATAACTCCAACTACTTTCCAGCCCGTTTTCTCATTTGTTGCAAAGATTAAATTCTTTTTATCATCTTGTTCTGTATAAGAGACATTTCCTTGTTTTTCTTCATAAATCGGTTTAATCCAAGGATCAGTAACTTTTGCACCTGGTTTTCTAGATGGATGACTAACAATTTGCTTATTTTGATCTAAAATAACTGCATAACCTTTTTCACCAATGTTAATCATTTTGGAAATTTTCAAGATGTTATCTAAATTTAAGTTAATTCCTATAACACCTTTACCATCTTTTACTTCTTTTGCAATTGTTACTACCATATTTTTTGTAGATGCTGATTGATATGGTGCAGTAACAATTACTTTCCCTTTATTTTCATGTGCTTCTTTATACCAAGATCTATCTGTTGGATTATACCCATCATCCATTTTGATAAATGGTTCTCTTATAAACTTTCCCGTCTCTGTTCCAATATAAATACCTTCTACTTCTGGATGAAGTTTTATATATTGCGCTAGCTTCGTTCTTACTATTTCTTCCTGTCCATTTGGATAGGTATCCTCTGTTAAGATGTCTGCAAAGTACGTCGCATCAACAAATTTCTCTTCTATATTTTGAGAAATAACAGTATTTAAAATCGAAATATTCTCCTTTGCTTTAGCTGTCATTTGATGTTCAAAATTTGTTTTGGCAGTTTGATATGAAACACCACCGATAATAATTCCTGGTATAGTTAAAATAATAAAAAATGAAATGATTAATTTTTTATTGATACTCATACATTTAACCCCGTTAAATATTTTTTGCATAATAAGCCTCCTTTATGTAATGTGGATACTTGTGTCATTTTATACAATTAACATGTATAAAACAATATATAATGATAACATGTAAATTTTTCGTCAATTATGCATTTTTACATATTCACTCCTTCTAAAGATGTAATCATAAAAAAATAAGAGAACTTCAGCTTATATAATAAGTTCAAGTTCTCTTATTTCGTAACAAAAAACCCCCACAAAAACTCCTCTTACAATTCCTTACATCTCTTTCCTTACTCATTCATTTAGAGCTTTTCACATAACTAATCGCCTGACTCCCCATTTGCATCCATGCCTTTTCAAAACTTTCTCTCGGTATTTTTACATCTAAACTTTCATTAAGAGGATCTCGAATATATACAAATTCCTTATCATATCCAATAAGCACTACACAATGTTCATTATACGTAATTGAAACATCTCCACTATTTGTTTCCCATGTAGTAAATTCATCTGCATCTAATGGTGCAAATGTTGCATTTGTGATCATGACTACCGGTTGTCCTGCTTTTACACTCTTATAAATTTCTTCTATATTCTTCCCTGTTAAGTCTACAGCTTTATTAGGTAAATATTTTTCCGCTAACTGAAAAAGTGGCCCATGATATACACCGTATCCTGATTCAGAAAATGTATAAATATTACCTACAAATCCTTCATTTGGATTCCCGCGCACACCATCATCTATAAAATCAACTTTTTTTATTTCATTTGCTAATGTCATCTTATCCACTGAAACACCAACGTATTGTAACATCATCGCTAAGCTTGTCACTTCACAGCCTCGATCTAGCTCTGGTAGTTGCTGAATTAATGGTACACTTGATAAAATGACCTTTTCATCATTATTACTAAATTCCGGTTCTTTTCCGTTTTGTATATTGAAGAATGTCAACTTCTCCACATACTTTGTAACTCCATTTGTATATACACTCCATACCGCTATAGCTAGTAATGCTATACATATATACCACTTAAACCTCCGTATCACTCTCACGCCCTTTTTAGTTCGTTAAATAAGAATAAAATGCGTCAGCATCCGTTCGAATCACTGGTACAAAATTTAGTTCTTTTTCTCTCTCAGGTTGATCTTTTTTTATTTTTTCTGTTAGCTCTTGAATATTCATGTTCGCTTTGTCCATATTAAGCTCATCTGCCAATTGTAGCACCTTTTGTTCATTAATTTCTCTTAATACTTGATATATATCTTTCCCATACAAATCAATATGATATTTTTTTGCTTCTTCCTGCACTTTTTGTTCGTACACCTCTTGTGCTAATTCTTCAATTTCTTTTCCCTTTTGAGAAATGTCTAACTTCCCTGCTTCTTCTCTTACTTTCTTTCCATAGATTTCTTCTGCAATGTCCTCTATTTCTTTTCCATTTGTCGAAATACCTAATTTATCTGCTTCATCATTAATTTTAATCATATTAATTTGATTAATTAAATTTACAATTGATGTATTTTCTATAGATATGCCTAGTTTTAACGCTTCTTGCTTCACTTTTGTTTCATAGATTTCTTCTGACAACGTCCCAACATCTTTTCCTTCAATCGATATGCCTAACTGCTCTGCCTCCCTTCCTACTTCTGTTTCATGAATTTCTTTTTCTAGTGTAATTTGTTCTTTTCCTTCCGTTTCAATACCTAGTTTCTCTGCTTTTTCTTCTGTATGCACTGCATGTATCTTACCATTATTTAATTGTTCTTTACTGCGCTGCGTGTAATCAGTCTTTCCTTTTTGTGTTTCAGAAGGAGAGGCACCCCCTAATATACTTAAGCTCATTACTCCAATAGTGAATACCGTCATCATTTTCTTTTTCAAAATTAATTCCTCCCTCTTATACTTTCTTTCCCATCATTCCCCTAGTTTTTTTAATACTATACATACATCTCATCGCTGCTTGAGATAACATTATGATTGATAAACCCCACTCACATACACCTAGTCTCTTCTTCATGTAACGAACTTTCTTTATGCCATACATAATATAAATAGTTTCTTAACTTTACCTTAAAAAAAGACGACCTTGTGTAAAAACAAGGTCGTCTTTTTACTTATATTTTTTGGTTTTTAGGGAAAATCACTTCAAAACAAGTGCCATCTCCCCATTTGCTCTCTACTGATATTTTTCCGTAATGCTTTTCTACAATCCAATTTGCGATTGAAAGACCTAATCCAGCTCCTTCTGACGTACTTCTTGCTTTATCCCCTTGATAAAAACGATCAAATAATTTTGGAATATCTTCTTCTTTCACTCCTATCCCGTCATCTTTCACCTGTATACGAATTGAACTACTCGTTTGCGTGCAATCAATTTGAATATGCCCACCTTCATTTGTATACTTCATCGCATTATCCAACAGTATGACCATCATTTGATGAATCCGCTCTCTATCCCCCATAAAAGATACACCACGTTCTACTTTTAGCATCATTTCTTTTTCTTGATAAGAAGCAATCTCCTTATATGGAGCTACTATTTCTTCTAACAATTTATCAAGTTCAAATATTTTCTTATCCATCTCAATTTGATTAGAATCAGAACGTGCTAGCAATAATAAATTACTAACGAGTTTCGATAACCGCCTACATTCTTTTGAAATTGTAGAAATATCCATCGCTTTTTCTTCTATCGTAGCGGATGGTGACTGAAATAAAACATCCGTTTTTGATTGAATAACTGCAAGTGGTGTCCTGAGTTCATGTGATGCATCAGAAACGAATTGCTGCTGTTTCTCCCATGAATTTTGAATAGGTACGAGTGCTCTGCCAGCTAGGAAAAAGCCGATACCTATCGCACAGAGGCTTCCTATGCTACAACCTATAACGAGGATTAAAAATAAAGTATTTAACATTCCTTCTTCCGCTGTTATATCTCGCACGATTTGAACTATTTCTCCATCTTTTTGAAGCGAAAATGCTCTAAAATATCGTCCTTGTACTTTGATATCTTGTAACTCCCCTATTTTTTCCGGAGAAAACTTTTCCAAATTCTCTTCAAAAATAGAACGGAATTTACGGTTATCGCCCTCTATTTTCACTATTTTCCCATTCCAAGTTATTCTAGTTACTCGCGGATCTCCAATTTGGATATTCTCCATACGTTTTCTTGGTGGTATTTTAACATCTAATTTTTCTCTATACTGAGCCATCATTTTTATAGATTGATCCACTTCATTATAAATACGCTTATATGTGTATGAATAAATAATACTACCTAATATACCTATTAATAGGATAAATACTAATGAATTCACTATAGTCAAACGAATGCGTGTCTTTTGAAACATACTTCCCTTTTTCATTGTTCTTTTAATATATATCCAATACCTCGAACGGTTTGAATATCTTTCTGATAACCGAATGGTTCTAATTTTTTACGCAAATGATGCACATACACTTCCACAATGGCTACTGTCGTATCTGAATCAAATCCCCAAACACGATCAAAAATTTGTTCACGCATTAAAATCTTCCCGCTATTTTGAATGAG
Organism: Bacillus sp. HMSC036E02; assembly: GCF_001836235.1. Taxonomy (NCBI): domain Bacteria; kingdom Bacillati; phylum Bacillota; class Bacilli; order Caryophanales; family Bacillaceae; genus Bacillus; species Bacillus sp. HMSC036E02. The sequence goes on from NZ_KV827874.1 coordinate 159,631, forward strand.
ATACTCTAGCAGCTCATATTGTTTCAATGTCAACTTAATACTTTGTCCATCTACTTGAACGTCTTTATCTTTTCCGAACAATTCAATCCCTTTATAACGAATCGTTTGCTGCGTTGTTAAACTACCACTTCTGCGTAGTAAAGCGCGAATTCTCGCTTTTAATTCAGGGGCCTGGAATGGCTTAACGATATAGTCATCTCCACCAAAATCCAATCCCTTCACCCGATCTTCTAAAGAATCTCTCGCTGTCAAAAACAGGACTGGTGTTTCAATCTTTTCATCACGTATTTTTTGAATTACTTCAAATCCGTCCATCCCTGGCATCATCACATCCAGTAAAATTGCATCATATATATTTTGAAGAGCTAAAAACAATCCATCTTCTCCATTTATTGCCGTATCTACTTCAAATTCATCACGCAAAATTTGTACGATAGACTCTAATAACGAGGCATTATCTTCTACTACAAGTAAGCGCATGCTCTCACCTTCCATCAAATAGTTCAATTCTATTTATTATTACATTTCTTCTCTTCATAACAAAAGAATGTAGTTACATTACGTTTCGTTTTTAACTATTTCCTTCTAAAATTTTGAAGTTTTATTATAAAAACTTTGTCTTAAATTTAGCTTAATAAAAAATTGAAAGAAATAAGATTCCTCTTATCTCTTTCAATTTTTTATTACATATACCTTTTTACTCGGCAATTCCAAACAATTTAGCTGACCACCGTACACAGCCCCGCCATCAATTCCAATAATACGATTACTACCAAAATACACTCCGCAATCCTCACTACCATGAAGCGTTTTTGTTTCCGTATGCCCAAATACAACAACCTTTTCACCGCTATATCCATTATGAAATTCATTACGGATCCACATTAACGTATATGGTTCAGATTCAGAAACTCGTTTCATCGGTTCAACCCCAGCATGTACAAATATATACTCTTCTGTTTCAATGTAATGATCTAATTCTTGAATAAACTTTATATGTTCCTCTAATACACGAGAGTGTAAAATCGGTTTTTGGAAGTCTTTGTCATTAACCGCAATATCCTCTTCTACAAATCCATAGCTATATAATGTCTTATCTCCACCATTTCTTTTTACCCAATGGTTCCATGAACGTTCCTCATTTGTCGTTAACGCCTTAATCATCATATCTTCATGATTTCCCTTTAAAATGAGTGCTCCCTCTTCTTTCAATTCTCTTACCTTTTCAATTACAGCACGCGCATTTGGACCACGATCTACATAATCTCCCAGTAAGATTAATTGATCCTGTTTCGCATCATATTGTGCTTCTTCCAATAACTGTTCGAACTTTTCTATCTCTCCATGAATATCACTAATAACAAGAATTCTTTTCATATTATCCCCCCTCTTTCTAATTATAGTTCAAAACAACAGAAACTTCCGAATCTTAATCTTAAATCAAATTTATCCCGCATTAACGGGCAGTAAGCCCCCCACTGATTACAGTTTCACTTTATTACAAACTAAACTATTATCCTTACAACAATGTAAGTCTCTTGTCATCCAATTCGATAGTTGTAATTACTGTATTTCCTTATACTGAGAGTAAGAAATGAAACAAAAAATAAGGAGAGATGAGCGATGAAAAAAGTAATGGAAGTTGTAGTAGCGGTAGTAGAGGTTTTCGTAAATGGTAAACAAGTGGCAATGGAGTTAAATAAATAATGAAAAGGACAACATTCACTCTAGACCCTTTACTCATATAAAAGAGATAAGACTTCATCATTTCTTTGATCCCTTATCTCCCTATAAAGAAAGCCGTATCCCTTTTAAGGATACGGCTTTCTCTTATTTTTGACTCGTACGAGCTGAAATGCTAATTGCTCTATCTGTTGCTTTGGCAGCTTCATCTAACGCTTCTTTACTATTCTTCCCGTCATACATCGCTTCTAATGCTTTTACAACTGCATCTCTTGATTCTGGAAATACACTAATTAAAGCACCTTGTGTTGCTGGAGATTGCTTCGTTGCTTGCAGTTGATCTACTGTTACTTTCAACTGTGGGTATTTTTCATATTGCTCTTTTACTAATGGCTCATTATATGCATCTGGATTAATTGAGAAATAGCCTGTTGCAGTATGCCATTTTGCTTGTACGTCTGGCTTCGTTAAATATTTCATAAAGTCCCAAGCACCTTGTTGCGTTTCTTCTGAAACCATATTCGTCATCCATAATGATGCTCCACCAATAACAACACCATTTTGTTTCGAATCCTCTGGATACGGAATATATGAAACACCTACATTAAACTTAGATGCATCAATTAAATCACGAACACCTGCTGAAGAATCTAAATACATAGCAACTTGTCCAGACTGGAACGCGGCACGAATATCATCCCAACTTGCTCCATACTTTCCAAGTGCGCCAGCTTTATTTAAATCATCTAACATTCCAAATACTTTCTGTCCTTCTTTACCGTTAAATACCGCCTTCTTTGCAGCATCCTTACGGCCGTTTTCGTTATCTACATATAAAGCACCTTGTGTCGCTAACAATTCTTCAAAGAACCAACCATAGTTAAGCATGGAGAATCCATATTGTTTTACATTTCCGCCTTCTTTAATCGTTAACTTTTTCGCTGCTTCTTGTAATTCCGCATATGTTTTCGGAGCTTTCTCTGGATCTAAGCCCGCCTTTGCGAAAGCATCTTTATTATAAATTAATACTGGTGTAGATGAATTAAATGGCATAGAATACATTTTTCCATCAACTGAATAATAATTTGTAATTGCTTTTTCTAATTTTGACGTATCGTACTTATCTTTTTTTATCCAGCTATCAATTGGTGTGATTTTTTTACTATCAATCATATATTTCGTTGTAATTTCACTCGATTGAACAAGAGCTGGCGCTTCTTTCGTTGCAGACATCGTTCTAAATTTCGTTAAAGACTCTTCATATGTTCCTTGGAACTCTGCCTTTATCTCATATTTATTTTGCGACTTATTATAGTCTGCAACAAGACCATCTAGTACTCCTTGTGTTTTTCCACCCATCGCATGCCAGAAGCGAATTACAGTTTTATCACCATTTTTTTCAACTGGTGCTACTTTTGCCTGTGCTTCAGGTTTTCCTTCTGTTTTACTATTTGAACAAGCGGCACTAGATAATGCCATTGTTGCTACCATTAATAGCGCAGCACCTTTTTTAACTAGACTCATTTAAATCTCACCTTCTCTTAGTTATTTAATTGCACCTTTTGTTAATCCTTGTTGTAATTGCTTTTGCCCTAAAAATAGTAAAATCAATGTTGGAATAACGATAACCGTAACACCGGCCATTACGCTTCCCCAATCAGTTGCAACTTCTTGAGACTGAAGCTGCTTCACACCGATTTGCACTGTTCTTACTTTTTCATCAGTGGTCACTAAAAGTGGCCATAAATACATATTCCATGTTGTTAAAAAGCTATATACTCCAAGCGTAATAAAACTCGTTTTACAATACGGAATTACAACGCTGAATAAAAATCTTATATTTCCAATCCCTTCAATAAACGCAGCTTCTTTCAGTTCATTCGGAAGTGTCATAAAATGTTGACGTAACAAGAAAATACCGAAAGCTGTTGCAAAAAACGGCACTGTCATCCCAGCAAAACTATTGATCCAACCAAAGTTTTGAATCGTTAAAAAGTTAGGCACCATCGTTGCTTCCCACGGAATCAGCATCGTTGAAATAAACAGGAAGAAAATTAAGTTTCTCCCTTTAAACTGAAGAAAAACAAAAGCATAAGCTGCTAAACTTGATACGATAAGTTGTCCAATCATAACGACTGTCGATACAATTAAACTGTTATATAAGTATGTAAAAAGCGGTACCTTTTGAAAAATATTAATAAAATTATCAAAAGTAAATTGAGTCGGAAATAACCTTCTCATTTGAATATCGTCTGGTGTCATAAAGCTTATTAAAAATGCATACAGTACAGGAAAAAATACCATTACTGCACTAATAATGAGCAGCATGTATAATAGGAAATTTTGTTTCCACTGTTTAACAATCATTTATAATGCACCTTTCTCTCAGCAAACTTAAATTGAAGTAATGTAGCAATGAAAATGAAAACAAATAATACCATTGCTTGTGCACTTGCTGTTCCAAATTGATGATTCACAAACGCCTCTTTGTAAATCGAGTACACAATCAAATTCGTTGCATCATTTGGTCCACCGTGCGTTAAAATATCAATTTGCCCAAAGCTTTGGAACGCACTAATTAATGTTACTGTTACAATAAAGAATAAAGTTGGTGATAGCATCGGTAATGTAACACGGCGAAGTTTATATAAATAACTAGCACCATCTATAGATGCACTCTCATATAACGACGTATCGATATTTTGTAAACCACCTAATATAACTAAAAATGCAAAACCTGTATTCACCCAAACTGTTGTAACTGATACAGAGAATAGTGCCCAGTCCGGACTCGTTAACCATGCGATTGCAGGAAGGTTCATAGAGGCTAATATATTATTAAATAATCCTACACTTGGATGAAATAAAAATAGCCAAATCACTGCACTAGCGGCTACTGATATTCCCATCGTCGAAGAAAACAGAACTCGGAATAACCCAATACCTCTTACTTTTCCATTTGCAATCAATGCAAGAAACAAAGCAAATATAATACTCGTAGGCACTGTATATAAAACAAATAATAAAGTTGATTTTATACTTTGGTAGAAGGCTGGATCAGAGAATAAGTATTGATAATTTTCTAAGCCAACGAAAAGATTAGCTTCCCCATGTATATCGGTTAAATAAAAGCTATAGTAAATCGTCCTAAACAATGGATAGAACAAAAAAATCGAAAATAACAAAATAGATGGCGCCAAAAACAATAATCCTATTCTTAAATCTTTCGTTCTCCCCCATAATTTTTTCTTTTTTGACACCTTTGTTTGAACTGGTAACTTACTTACTCCAATCATTATTTCGCCACCACTTTCAACTCTTCTTCAGCTACCACTTTTAAGCGTTCATTCGTGTTTTCATTAAAGAAGCATAACTTTTCTTGCGAGAATAATAATTTTACTTTGTCACCTTTGTTCAAGAGTAACTGTCCGATGACTTTCGCACTCCAAGTTGTTCCATTTACCGCAAAGTTCAATATAGATTCATTCCCTAATACTTCTACAGATTGCAACGTCACTTCTTGTCCCTCCTCAGACAGTGCAATATGCTCAGGGCGCATGCCTATGCGAATTGTTCCTTGTGGTAATTGCTTTAACTGTCTAATAGATAATGGAATTTGCAATTGCCCTATATGTAATACACCTTTTTCTTTATTTACTTCCCCATCATTTATATTCATAGAAGGAGAACCTATAAAGCTTGCAACAAATTCGTTTGCAGGTTCGTTATATATGTCAAGTGGTGTTCCAACTTGCTGTATACTTCCTTTATTTAAAACCATGATACGATCTCCCATAGTCATCGCTTCTATTTGATCGTGGGTAACGTAAATCATCGTAATTCCTAATCGCTGCTGAATTTCTCTAATTTCAATTCTCATTTGCGCACGTAATTTCGCATCCAAATTCGAAAGTGGTTCATCCATTAAACAGATTGGTGCTTGACTCACAATTGCCCTGGCAAGTGCAACACGCTGTCTTTGTCCGCCTGATAATTGGCCTGGTTTCATTTTCACATACTCTTTCAGTCCTACCATTTCAATAGCTTCCATTAATCGCTTTTGTCGCTCTTCTTTTTGTACTTTTCTTACCTTAAGTCCAAATAAAATATTTTCTTCTACAGATAAGTGTGGATATAATGCATAATTTTGAAATACCATTGATAGATTACGGTCTTTCGGCTCTAGATCATTTGCAACACGTTCATTAATAATTAAATCTCCTGAAGAAATCTCTTCTAAGCCAGCGATCATTCGTAATAATGTGCTTTTCCCGCATCCCGAAGGTCCAACTAAAACAAAAAATTCACCCTTCTTAATATGAACCGATACGCCTTTAACCGCTGTCTCTTCTGCATTTTTATATACCTTTGAAACATTTTTCAATTCAATCACAAGGTTGCACTCCTTTTTTCTTCTTGTATCCATACTTCATAATGACTTGTTGAAATTGCACTTGCTCCTGCACGAATTGCAATTTCCGCATCTTCTCGCGTTTGAATCAACCCTCCTGCAATAATAGGAAACTCTATTTCCTCTACTAGCTGTTTAATAATAGAAGGCATAATCCCCGGCATAATCTCTACTGCATTTGGTTTAGTCGTTTTACAATTTTCAATTGATTTAGTAAGAGATAAAGTATCTACAATAAAAATACGTTGAATTGTTTTCAATCCAATTTTATTAGCATTTCGAATTGTTGAACCCTTTGTTGAAATAATACCTTGTGCCCCGATAACATCTTGAATATACAAAAGCGCTTCCTCTGTATTCGTATTTAAGCCTTGTATAAAATCACAATGAAGAAATACATCATGTCCATGTTTCTGCAATTCATATACACGCTCTGGTAATTCCAGCATTGAACCAGTCATAAGAAAAACTGTTTTCGGCAATTTTTTGTATGCTTTGTATCCTTTCCAATCCTTTATCATCGCAATATAAGGTTCTTTAAACATTTTTTCCACCTAACTGTTCTATTTTTATCCAAACTAAAAACACCTACTTACATAGAACGCCTTTCTCCTTATTTGAACTCTAGGGAATAGAGCACACCTAAGAAAGTGGCACATTATATGTAAGTGGGTGTTCTCAAATGTTCTCTACCCTATTTATTTTGTTACCTTTACTATATTACGCATTTATTAAGTCAGTTTTGATAGATTGTTAATTAGGTGTTAATCGAATGTTAATATTCACCATATTTTCTTAATATTAATCTAGATATACAAATAAATCCCAACGGCAAACAACTATCTTTAAAATTTAAGTGATATGCAAATTCATTCCATAGTTAATTAGTTTTAGTTTTCTCGCAACGGCTTGTGAAGCATAATTATTCCAAGAAGTACTATAAAGTGGAATGCTTTTTTCTTCTTGTATTGATATCGCCCAGGCTGTAACACCATCAGTACCATATCCGTTCCCTTGAAACTCCGCTAAAGTTTCCACACTTGCCTCAGCAGCTACGGGCGTACTTCTGGCACTGCAACAAACAGAAACTACCTTTTCATTTTTTACAATTGCCAAATAAGGTTGCCTCCTTATTTACTCCATTTACCATCCATTCATAATCTATTTTTCATGTTCAAAATAAAAATCCCATTCAAATACACATTACTGAATCCATCATACTAACTGATTTCTTCATTCTGTCTATCTAAATGGGATTATTTTTCGTTTTTTACTCTACTGGCTGTTGTGGCTGTACTACTTCATTCGCTCCAGCTACCCTCAACATATTTACAATATCTTTAAAACCTCTTTTTTCAGCGTATTGCAGTGGCGTCAGCTGTTCCTTGTTAGCCATATTTACATCTGCACCGTGATCAATAAGCAATTGAATTACTTTCTTATGGTTTTCACTACCATTTCCTAATACAATTGCTTCTAATAGCGCTGTTCCACCACGTTCATTTTTATAATTCACATCAATATCTGTATGCTCTAATAATTCTTTAACAACCTCTACATGGCCACGCTCAGATGCAGAAATAAGTGCTGTCCCACCTGACCTAGTCGTTTCTTTCGTATTAACTCCTGCATTAATTAATACTTTTACAATATCCGTATATCCTTCTCTACTTGCATAAAGAAGTGGATTACTTTTTTTCTCATCTTTAATTTCAATATTAGCACCTGCACCAATTAATGCTTTAACTGTCTCTACATGATTTTGGTACGTCGCTGCAAGGACAGGCGTTTCTCCGTTGTCACCTTCTACGTTTATATTCGCTCCATCCTGAATCAACTTCATAGCTGTCTCTGTGTCTCCAAGGGTAGCTGAAAGTAACAACTGTTTGTCCATTAAATTTATACTTTTCTCTTCTTTAGATTCTTCCTGTTCTTTATGCTTCTCTTTTTTCTTTTCATTTTTCACATGAACCGGTTTCGATTCTGGTTCTTCTTGCTTATCGCAAGCCACTACCGTCATTAAAAGTCCTAATAAAATACATAATAAAATTTTTTGTTTTCTCACAACTACAGCTCCTATGAAAGATAATGTTTTCTTAACCATTCCTCCATCACATACAATAACTCTTCTTGAGTACATTTATCCATAAGCCCTTTAGATTCCTTCTTTAATCGGATTATCTTAAGCTTATACTATGTTTCTCAACCTATTGAAATGATACGCCTGATGGCCCCATCATTAACATTATGAAGCAATTAGTTTAGCACGTTTTTACCGCATTTGTATACATTTCTAAAAAGTACATAAAGTGAAACTTTAATTGGTGGGGGTTTTGTTCATCCACCACTAATTATTAGCCCACACCAATCGGGCTTTTAC
>NZ_KV827874.1:168204-184207 GCF_001836235.1 Bacillus sp. HMSC036E02
CACACCAATCGGGCTTTTACGGGCAGCCCGACTCCACCTAACTTCTTTGCTTTCACTAAATTTTGAGGTGGGGATCTTACTGCCCGTTAATGCGGGATAAATGATTGCTTTAGGTTACTATATTCCATTGTAACCGTTCTTCTAAAAATTTTACACCTTTTCTATATTTGCACCTGAGTAATAATAGAAAAAGACAACTATATAGTTGTCTTTTTCTATTATTAATGATGTCCACCATGATTTCCTGCTTTCGGTTTCCCCATCATCTCTTTATTCATTTCCCATTTATGCTCTGCTAGCTCTTTATACGAAAGAACTTTACCCTTATAGTTAGATACAAAGCTCTCTGCATCTTTTTTATTTTTAAATGAAATGACATTATAAGCCATCGGTGTCGTTATTGTTTTATCATATACGTAAGTAGCCTCTTCTAACGAAATCCAATCTTTCGAATCATAATCTCGGACAAATTTCTCTTTCGTCTTTTCACCTGAATTGATCTCCATCCATTTATACATACAACCGATATCATCAAACTTTAACGCTTTTCCATTTTCTAAAATAATTTCTGTTGCAAATTGATTATCTGTTACCCCAATTTGGCAAATATCACATTTATCATGTTTCTCATCAATGGCAACAGCTGCTGTTTCCTTTTTCCCACACCCGACTACCGTAAATACGAAACATAAACATATAGCAAGTACGACATATTTTACTTTCATCAATATTCCTCCCTAGAAACCGTATACTCCACGAAAAGAATACCAAAAGGTTGTGTGAGATTTGTGAAAAAACAATGTGCTTTTTGTAATATAGGAAACAAACAAAGATGTGTAGTTATTTCTACACATCTCTCATCACTCGCAACCTGTAATTAATAAATCATCTTCTAACTTAACTAATAATGTATCCGCACTAATTTCCTGTCCAACTTCTACATTTACCAATCTTATATTTCCACTAATACCGACTGCGATTTTTTTAAGCTCACCGTCATTTTTTCGAATCATCAATAATTTTTCCCATTCATATACGTAAGAAGATTCATTAATAAAAATCTCCTCTACTTTTCCTTCATAAGAGCTATAAATCTCTTCAATTCTCGTTTTCATATAACATCTACTCCCTATTTCACACTTCACTATTTTCATCTTATTCTACCATTCTTACGAGGAGCAGCTTACTTTTTAAAAATTCAAATTAACTACCGTGAACAAAATGAACAAAATAAAAATTATGCTTCTAATGATGTTATTTTTTAAATTATTTACCATTTGAATAGATGCTTTTATTATAAATAAAAAACCTTTTTCTGAATTTTTATTCTATTTTGAAAGCGCAATCATTCTTTTGAGGGGGAAATTACATGTTAGCACTACTTGGATTTGCGATGGTATTTGTCTTTATGTTTTTAATTATGACGAAACGTATGTCAGCGCTAGTAGCATTAATATTAATTCCGAGTGTTTTTGCATTAATTGGCGGATTCTATGCCAATATGGGGCCTATGATGTTAGAGGGGATTCAAAAGTTAGCACCTACTGGTATTATGCTTATGTTCGCTATTTTATATTTTGGGATTATGATTGATAGCGGTTTATTCGATCCTGTCATTAGTAAGATTTTAAAATTTGTAAAAGGAGATCCTTTAAAAATCGTTGTCGGAACGGCTATATTGACTATTATCGTCTCTCTAGATGGTGACGGTACAACAACATACATGATTACAGTTTCCGCAATGTATCCACTATATAAGCGCCTTGGAATGAACCCCCTCATATTAGCTGGAATTGTTATGTTAGGGGCGGGGGTAACAAATCTTACACCTTGGGGTGGACCCACAGCTCGTGTTATGAGCGCACTTGGACTTGAGGCTTCTGAATTATTTACACCTCTTATTCCAGGAATGATTGCTGGTGCAATTTGGGTTGTTTTCGTTGCCTACTATCTTGGAAAAAAAGAAAGAAAACGTTTAGGAATTATGGATGTACAGTATTTAAAACAAATGCAAACAATGGATGAGCAAGCTGCAACTGTCGAAGCCGCAGTGCATAAACGTCCTAAACTTCTATGGATTAACTTTTTATTAACCGCTACATTACTTGTCTGTCTCATACTAGAAGTTATGCCGTTACCTGTTTTATTTACAGTCGCTTTTGCTATTGCTGTTATGATTAACTATCCAAACTTAGAGCAACAGAAAGAACGTATTGCTTCTCATGCAGGGAATGTATTAGCAGTTGTTTCTCTCGTATTTGCTGCCGGTATTTTCACTGGTATTTTATCTGGAACAAAAATGGTAGATGCAATGGCTAACAGTGTAGTAACTCTTATACCAGATGCACTTGGACCACAATTGCCAATTATTACAGCTCTTCTTAGTATGCCATTCACATTTTTCATGTCCAATGATGCATTTTACTTTGGGGTATTACCTATTTTAACTAAGGCTGCTGCTACTTACGGAATTAGTGCAGCTGAAATGGGACGTGCTTCCTTACTTGGGCAACCCGTTCACTTATTAAGTCCTCTTGTTGCATCCACTTATTTATTAGTTGGGATGGCAAAAGTTGATTTTGGTGAACATCAACGTTTTACTTTATTGTGGGCAGTTGGAACGACAATGGTGATGTTGATTACTGGCATTGTAATTGGGATTATTCCAATATAAGACGCAAAAAACAGTAGAAGAAATAAATCCTCTACTGTTTTTTATTATGAAGAAACAAGAAAATACCGTCTCTCCGGTCTCCCCACACTCCCATATATTAGCTCTGCGTGGACTTTCTTCCCAGATATCAAATACTCTAAATAGCGCCTTGCAGTTGATCGACTTACGCCTACCATTGAACTTAGTACCTCTGCTGTAATCCCTTCTTCATTAACTGTTAACATATGTTTTTTTATTTTTGCTAAAGTTAAGGGGTCTATCCCTTTCGGGGCATATTCCATTTCATTTCCCTTTACGCCTCTTTGAGACCATAAATGTTCTATTTGTTCTGTAGATAATTGATTGTTTTTCTTCAGCTGCACAATCTTTTTTTGATAGCCTTCCAGACTTGCTTTAAATCGGTCAAACATTAGTGGCTTTACGATATAATCTGTTACTCCGCCCCGCAGGGCATGCCTCACTACATCTGTTTCCGATGCCGCTGTAATCATAATAATATCTGTATCGTGCAAATGATGCCTAATATATGTGACAAGTTCCGTTCCTTGCATATCAGGTAAGTACACATCTAATAACACAAGCTGTGGCTTCACAAGCTCTAGCCATTCTTTCGCTTGTTCTCCAGTCGTTGCCGTTCCAATTACTTTAAATCCCTCAATTTTTTCAGTAAAACGACGATGAATGTCAGCAATCCGAATATCATCTTCTACAATTAATACTTCAATCTCCTCACCCATTACTATTCGCCTCTCTCTTTCGGTAGTGCAATAATAAATAACGCACCACCTAAATCCCCTTTTTCAATTGCAATACTTCCATTTAAATCTTCTACTAACTCTTTCACTTTTGCTAATCCATATCCTCGCTCTCCTCCTTCTTTCGTCGAAAAGCCTTTATAGAATATGCTAGTAATTATTTCATCATGAATCCCTTGCCCTGAATCTTCCACTTCAATTACTATTTCTTCTCCAATATCAGTTACAAACATCCTTACTGTCTTATCATTCTCTTCATTTTTTTCAATTGCTTCAAATGCATTCGTAATTAAATTCCCTAAAATAGAAACGACATAATTACTCTCAATATGTGGACTTAATTTTTCTAAACCACTTTCTCTATCTAGCATAAAATCAATCTTCAACTCTCGTGCTCTATTATAAAATCCAATTAAAATTCCACCTAGCCATGGATTTTGAATCCGCTTCATAATAAATTGAACAAAATCTTGATATACCGCTGTTTCCTTATGAATAAGCTCTAAAGCATCTTCGTATGATTCTAATTGGATAAGACCTGAAAGCGTATACAATAAATTGTTATATTCGTGCGCTTGCGCTCGTAATGCCTCTGTATATTGCTTCGTCTGAGATAATTCTGCTGTTAACTGATCCATTTCAGATTTCAAACGTAAGCTCGATACAACGCCAGTTACTTTATTCTTTACTTTAATAGGTAGACGGTTCGCAATAACAGCCTGTCCTTTTATATTTAATTGGCGATCAAACTGTTCTTCACCAGTTTGAAGTACATCTAGTATCGTTGAATTAGGAATTACATTTAAAATAAATTCCCCAATAATATTTTGTTGTTTATCTAGCGAAAGAATATCATAAGCTGCTTGATTGACTAAACTAATCATGCCATTTTTATCGATTACAATAATCCCTTCACGTACAGATTGAATCACTGTACTATGCTCTTCATATAAAGAGGAAATTTCTTCTGGTTCCATACCGAACATCATTCTTTTTATACTTGCCGCTAAATATATAGAGCCGATTACTCCAATTAATAGCCCTATTATTGTAATCCAAAATACACGCTTTCCATACACTTCTACCGCTCCATGAATATCGTCCATTGAAAATCCAACAGACACCACACCAATGATTTCATTTTCCTGATTACGGATTGGAACTTTTCCACGTAATGAAGGGCCTAATGATCCAGTTGCTTTCGAAACATATGATTTTCCTTCTAATAAAACACCTTTGTTATCTCCACCAATCATCGCTTCTCCTATTTTATCTCGCTCAGGATGTGCATATCGAATCCCCTCTTTATTTCCAACTACAATGAAGTCAGCCTCTGTATCCATTCGAATTCTTTCTGCAATCGGCTGAATGATAGAAGCTGGGTTTTCTTTTTGAAAAGCTTCCTTTATTTCAGGTATAGCAGCAACTGTTTTCGCAACATGCAAAGCTCGTTTCCCAATTTGCTCTTCTACCGTTTCAGATAATATGTAATAAAATAAATAACTCGTTAGCATAAGTACAACTAAAATAAGTGTACTTATAGTTAATGTAATTCTCGGTTGGAGTTTTAATTTTTTAAATTTCAAAACCATTCCCCTAACATGATTAAAGATGGAATTTAAAGAATATACAGTCTCTTTAATTATACTTAATCATAACACGGTTACTCTATATTTCTTTCTTTTTCTCTTCATAAAAAAAGAAACGAAGTAAAATTACTACCTCGTTTCTTAACATTCGTTATTACACTTTAAACTTACCAATCATCTCTTGTAATTCTTCTGCCATTTGTGATAAATGAACTGCTGCTGCATTTATTTCATCTACTGAAGCTAATTGTTCCTCAGAGGAACCAGCAATATTTTGAACACTTGCTGCATTTTCTTCAATCGTAGCTGCAATTTCATTAATAGATGCACTTACTTGTTTTGCATCTACCGTCATTTGTTTTGCTACATCTACCATGCTATCAATTTGTACAACTGTATCATTTGTAGACTTCAATATTTCGGCAAAGCTTTGCTTCGTTTCATTTGCAACTACAAGTCCTGATTGTACTTCTACTCCAACTTGATTCATAGAGCTTACTGTTTCTTTTATATCAAATTGAATCTCTTTCACTAGTTTCCCAATTTCCGTAGAAGACTGTCCTGATTGTTCTGCTAGCTTTCGCACTTCATCTGCTACAATTGCAAATCCTCTTCCTTGCTCTCCAGCTCTCGCAGCCTCAATTGCCGCATTTAACGCTAATAAATTTGTCTGTTCAGCAATATGTTGAATCACTTCAAGGATTGCTCCAATTTGTTTCGACTTATCGTCTAACAAACCAATGATTTTGTCTGACTGCGAAACAGACTCATGAATTAATTGCATTTGATTCACAGTTTGTTCAACTAACTTCCCACCATTTTCAGCTTTTTTCTTCGTATACATAGAGGCTGTAGATACTAATGAAGAACTATCTGCAACACGCTGAATTCCTTCTGTAACTTCTTCTAACAATGTTGCTCCTTCTTCAACTTCTTTCGTTTGTATTTCTGCACCACTTGATACTTGCTCTATCGCCTGTGTAATTTGTTCCGTTGCTTCGCTTGTCTGCTTCATACTAGCTGTTAATTCTTCGGAAGATGCCGCTACATGACTTGCTGAAGTGTTTATATTGGAAATGACACTTTGTAACGATGCAGCCATCTCGTTAAAACTTTCTCCTAGCTGCCCAATTTCATCTTTAGAATGAACTGTAATTGACTCTGTTAAATCGCCTTCACTAATCTTTTTCGATGATATAACAAGTTGTTTTAACGGACTAATAATAGAAGCAATTATGAAGTAAATTAAAATCCCACCAATTACTAATGAAATACCAATAACAGTTATTGTTTTATAGAAAATAGGGTTAGCTGCTTCGATAATTTCTTTTGAAGGCATAATTCCTGCTATTTTCCATCCAGTTTTCTTATTCGTTTTAAAAGTGATATTGCGATCTTCACCATCTAATGAATAATAAAAATCTCCAGCTTCCTGTTTATACAATTCTTTACTAAGTTTCTCTTCTAATTTCTCTCCTGGCTTCATTTTCGGGTGCGCTACTACATTTTTATCTTGATCAAATATCGCTACATATCCTTCCTTACCGATATTAACCATCTTGGAAGTAGTAACAATATTATTAATGATTAAGTCAATCCCAAGAACTCCACTTTTATCCTCGTTTTGTTTTGCTAGTGTAATAACAATATTCCCTGTCGTTTTTGACTTATATGGAGCAGTTACAATTACCTCTCCACTTTTCTTCACGGCCTCTTTATACCAATCTCTTTCTGTAGGATTATATCCATCTGGCATCTGAATAGCTGGTGATTGAATGAACTGTCCATTACTAGATCCTGTATAGATTGCTTCCATTTCTGGATGCAGTTTATTGTATTCTTCTAGTTTATTTTGTATGTTTTGAATTTGATCTGCTTGGTAACTTGATTGTGTGAATAATTTCGTAAAATAAGTTGCATCTACTTTTTTACTATCCAATTCTTTATTAATTACATTATCCAAAATTTTTATATTATCTTTCGCCGAGTTTAAAATCGTTTCATTAAAATTCGTCTTCGCCTGTTGATAAGACGTCCAACCAATTACAATACTTGGAAGAATTAAAATAATAATAAATGATACAAGTAACTTTGTTTTTAAACTACTACTCCTTAATTTCCCTTGAAACATACTTCTACCCCTCCATACCGTTTTAAATGTAATTAATTAACATTTAATCTTTCTATAAAAATAATACGATTTAAATGTATCGATGAGACTCTCTATCTTTTTCTACATCATAAAGAATTGATACATATATTTTTCATTCTATATAAATTAAATAATTAAAACAATGTATAAAAATGTATATTATTCGAAATATTATAATTCACAGAAGAACCTCTAGTATTTCACTTACTAGAGGTTCTTTCCACCTTACTATTCTTTATCTTTTTCTACTTCTTTTTTCTCATCATCTACTGCAGATACAACCGGTTTATCACTTGATAATTGTTGTACCGCTCCTTTTCCTGCAAATCCTTCTAATAGCTCTTTTAAGTCAATTCCAGAAGAAGCTTTTAACGTTTCTTGCATCGTTGCCATTAAATCAGTCGCATAACCTGCAACTTTTCCGGCGCCGCTATTTTTACCACCGCCACCTGTATCGACAACTGTAATTTTATCAATATTGCTAAGTGGGCTTGCAATTTCTTTCGCATAACTTGGAAGCATTTTAAGAACCATATCCATAATTGCCGCTTGGCCATATAACTCGAATGCCTCTGCAATTTTTTGTTTCGCTTCTGCCTCTGCTAAACCTTTTAATCTAATAACATCCGCTTCCGCTGTACCTTGTGCTTTTTGTACTTCTGCTTTTGCTTGACCTTGCGCTTTTTCAATTTCCGCCTTCGCTAAACCTTCTACACGTACTTCTTCTGCACGAGCTCTCGCTTCAGCTTCAATCTTATATTGATCCGCATCTGCCTTTTTAATTTGTTTCACTTTTTCTGCTTCCGCTGATTGCTCAACAGCATAGCGATCTGCATCTGCTTTTTTCTTAACTTCTGCATCGTATTGCTTCTCACGACGCGCAATCTCTTTTTCTTCTAATTCAATTTGTTTCTCACGCTCAATGATTTTAACGCGCATTTGCTCTTCTGTAACACCTTGTTGTGCTTTCGCTTGTTGTAATTCGTAAGAAAGATCCGCGTCTGCTCGAGCTTGTTCTTGCTCTCTCTTATAAGATTGTACTTTTAATTCTTTATGTTTTTCAGCTTCAGCGATTTGAGCATCACGTTGATATTCAGCTTCTTTTGCTTCTTTCTCAGCACGAGCTTTTTCAATACGAGCTTCTTTTTCACGCTCTGCATTCGCAATTGTTGCATCACGCTTCACTGTCGCAATTTGCGGCTGACCAAGTGCATCTAAGTAACCATTCTTATCCATAATTTCTTTAATTGTAAAGGAAACGATGCGAAGACCCATTTTCTTTAAATCAGTAGAAGCTACTTCATGTACTTTTTGAGCAAATTGCTCTCTATTACTATACGCATCTTCTACTGTCATAGAAGATAAAATCGCACGTAAATGACCTTCTAAAACTTCTTTTGCTTCTACTTTTAACTCTTCTGTTTCTTTTCCTAAATATTGCTCAGCTGCTGTAGATACTTCTTCAATCGTAGAACCTACTTTAATAATAGAAACACCATTTACTGTAACTGGAACACCTTGCTTCGTATACGTATCACGTGTACCCACTTCTAACTTATAGTTTAATAGGCTTAAAGGCTCTGCTCGTTGCATAATTGGAACTACGAATGTACCGCCACCGCGAATAATCTTAATCTTCTTTCCATCATCAGTGGTAACTACATTTTTTCCGCCACCAAGCCAGTTCCCTGTAACAATTAACGCTTCATCTGGTCCAACTGTTCGATACTTCGTAATGAATACTAAAATGAGTAGAATTAAAATTGCGAGTAACACTCCACCAATAATTAATGGAATCGTCATGTGAATTCCCCCTTATAATTTTGGTTTTTTTAAAGAATAAGCGATGTTTTGTACAAGTAAAACACCATCTTGGACTCCCTCGATAATAACTTCAGTTCCTTGTGAAATATCTTTTTTCCCAATTGTTTTAGCTGGAATTGCATTACTTCCAAATTGAGAGGATATTAGTACTTCTCCAAATCCTTCTGTAGGAATTGTTGTAATGACTTCCCCTTTGCAACCTATGAACTCATCCATACGTTGCACAGTATTTTGTTCTGCTTCTGCAATTGGCTTTAAAATTAGTATTTTCATTATGAATACACCAATAAAGGATATAGCACATGCAGCCCCGAAAATAAGAATGCTATTAAAGGAAAATAAATATTCTCCTATATAACTAAGCCCACATAACATGGCGAAAAAACTAAGTAATAAAGTAACAACGGATACCGATCCGCCTCCAAAACTAAATATGGATTCAAATATATCTCCAAAAAAGATATAAATCACAGTGAGTATAGTAGCAATAATAAATCCGTATAAATAAATTGTTTCAAGTGGATAACCAAACAAAACCATTTCTTATCCCCCTCTCTTAAACAATCCCTTTTTTGTTATGTGTATGCCCCACCTCTTTCAAAGATTATAGTTCTTAATTTTCAGTTATTTATCTTTTAAAGAAAAACCTGTAAGACAGGCCTCTAAAAAAGAACAGGAGAAACCTATTGTGACAGGCTCCTCCTAGAAAATAACCGATATATTATATATCTATATAATATACTATTTTCCACAAAAAGTAAAGTTAAACATACATTGGAAAAGTACTTATTTTATTGATAATTTGTACGTTCCATCGCCATTATCATATTTATATACATACAAATAATACTTACCTGGTTTTGCATTCATTTTTGCCTCTATATGATTCCCATTAGCTTGACCGTAAGCTGCATAATTTTGCATATCTGATTCATGGTGCAGCACCCATGTCATCCCGATTCCATACTCATTTAAAACGGAAATATCGATATCTTTCGCTGATGCTACATTAAATGTATAAACATCAGTGTGGTCCCCGCCAATAAGACTACCTTTTATCGTACTATTTAGCCCGATACGATTTGCTTCCTCTGGACGATTATTTGGTTCTGATTCTGTTAAACTTCCATCTTTAATCGTAACAGTTGTTTCACTTCTGCTCTCTTTGCCTTTATCATCTTTTACTCTTAACGATACTTTATAAGAACCTTCTCTTTCATATACATGTGCTGGATTCACTTCTGCACTTGTGCTTCCATCTCCAAATTCCCATAAATAAGAAACAATTTTTCCATCTTCATCGTTTGAGCCATCACTTTTAAATTGAATTCCCTCTTTTACAAGACCGCTATAAGGGCCATTTATATTAACCGTTGGAGCTTTATTTTCTCCGTCATCTTTTGCGATTCCATGGAAGACTACATCATATTCAAATTCATTTGAACTATTCACACGATAATTGACGAAGTATGCTGTAACAGTTTTGTAGCCACTCCATTCTTTTTGCGCCAATTGTTCTAAAGATTCATTTACTCTTTTACTCATTGCTTTCCAATCTTCTGATTCACCTTTTGTGACACTACCTGTATACGTACCTTCTAATGTAAATGTATTAAAGAATTGAGAATTATGTTTTGTCATTTTTGTATCTTTCATAGGCAACGTATCACTAATTTCTTTCTTCACCGCTGCTAACGACTTCGTTGCATGTTCAGCTAAATAATCATCTGCTACTTCCGGTACATTATATTTATCTTGATTATCGATTAGCTGCTGCATATACTCTTGATACTCTTTATTTAGTTTTAAGTCTTTACTTAAATTCTCACGATAAGCATCATAATTTTTCACGTCATTCGCTCGAATCAAATCTTGAATTTTATCAAATGTTTCAAACTGATGCGTATATAAGTAAGACTGCAATGCGAACGAGTAATTATAGAAATCCCAAGAACCGTATTTAGCAAATAGTGTACGCTCTGCTGTATAACGGCTTGCAGGATCAGATGATAATCCGCTAATTATACTCTTTCTTGGTACAACGTTATTCGTACGAGTAGATCCTGCGAAAAACTCTGCATTTCCTTCTTGGAACCAAGTTAGCCTTTCATTTTGATACATATCTCCTCTTCCAAATAAACCAGGAACTTCATATCTCCCTTGCAGATAATGAGTAAATTCATGACGGAATAACTCTTCTAAACTATAAATACTTTGCTCTGGTGTACGCTCATATGTAAAGAATGTACCTGTCTCTTCAATATAAATTCCACCGTTGTTTGTTTCATATCCATACAATTGTCTATTTAACTGATATTCATCTGGACTATTATAAATTACGATCGTTAATACATCATCCGCATTTCCTGGCTCTAACGCTTTGTCATTTCCAATTACCCGGTGATACTGTGCCTTTACTTCCTTCGCAGCCCAATATAGTCTCTTAATTTTTTCTTCTGATACTTTATCTCCTGTTTTGAACACAATTGATCCATCGTCGAATGTATACGTTTTTGGTAAGTATTGCTCTTTTCCTTCTTTACGTATTTTCTCTAAATCTACTTTATTCCCGCTATAATCTTTACCATTATAATTTGTTGTAATTTGTTCTACCGCAACAAAATACGGTTCACTTAAGCGCGGGTACATATGCATTGCTTGTGTAACAACCTCTAATCCTTTATTTGGATTACTATGAAACTTCCCTAAACGGCTAGCAAAATAAATGCCATTATTAACGAGCCATTTATTTTCTGGCGTTACTTCATTTAGAAGAGCAATACGATTTATTTCATTAATAAACCCATCTACTTTTCCATACCACATCGTTTCATTCGCTTCTTTACGAGCCACAGTTAAGTACGACTGTATATCATAGTCAATACCTTGCATAATATCGTATATTGCTTGTCCCTTCATTCGATCATTTACATAAGTAGTATAATTATCATTGTATTGCTTTAAAATATTCGATGCGTATTGAACCGTTTCAACATCGCTTGAAGCATTACTAATTAATTTACCGTATGCAGATACGACTGTATCTTGTTCAACTGTACCAAGCTTAAAATTCGGATTTTTTGCGATTGCTTTTAAAGCAGGTAAACATTTGTCCTGGAAGCTTCTTTCATTTAAGTCGCTTAATTCACTATTATAAAATGCAAGATAAAAAGCTGAACGCAGCACTTCAGTAAACGTTTGAATTCCTTTTGAATCATCTTTCGTAAATGTACTACCTCTATGAGCTAATTCATCTATAATGACTTGCATTTTTCCTTTATCTTTATAAAAAGCCTTTGCATCTTCATTAAACTGGAATAAGTCTGTAATTTGGTGCCACTTAATACTGCCTAACGTTTCAACTAATTCTTGATCATTCATTTTGTTTAAATCAGCCATTGAATAGCTTTCTTTAACTTGCTTTACTGCAGTTTTCTTCGTAATAGATGCTGGTCGCTGTGAAAAATCTCCTACTTTTAAACGTTCTTGAAATGATAAAGTTTCATCAACTTTTGAAATATGTCCAACTTCATCTACCGACTTTTCAATTCCAACCGGTTTCGTTTTCAACACGTTATACGGTACTTTTTCTTCCGCTGCTGCATGAGTTTGAAGTGCGCCTAACGATAAAGCCATTGTACTAATGCTAAGCATCACTTTATTGATCTTTGATTTCTTGTTCATATCCTTGCCCCCTATTTTAATATTCCATTCAAGAATTTAACATAAAATCTGGATGTAACAATATAAAATGCAATATTTCATATTATTTCTTCCTATAATTTGTACATATCGTGAACACATTGCTCTTTACCTCCCTAAAACAAATTGCATCCTTTCACATTATAAAAAGGGAATTTTTTGACAATTAAAAACTTAATTGTTATGATTATTATAATTGTTAACTTTATTAAATAAGGGTGGGATTCTATGATAAAAAAAGAAAACAGTGTATTTTATATCTCCTTCTTGCTAACAACATTATTCATTATATGGGGAATTACCCCAGCAAGTTGGATACAAGGCTACGATTTACAAAGTGTTACATCTTCTTTAAACTCATTTATCCTCAATAAATTTGGGTGGTTTTACTCTCTACTTATGACCACAATGATTATTTTGGCTGCTTATTTAGCATTTTCTAAGTACGGTTCTATTCGTCTTGGTAAAGATGGAGAAAAGCCAAAATATAATTATCCATCTTGGCTATCCATGTTGTTTGGAGCAGGAATGGGGATTGGACTCCTCTTTTATGGAATCGCTGAACCGATTTCACATTTTACAGATCCATTAACAGGAAAAGCGGGGACAGAGGAAAGTGCCAAACTCGCTATGCAATATTCATTTTTCCACTGGGGTCTCTTTCCATGGTCACTATACGCAATGGTCGCTTTAACAATTGCATATTTCACATTCCGCAAACAAAAAGGTAGCACTATCGGGGCTACAGTTACTCCATTATTTAATCGATCGAAAAATTCTCGTATCGGAAAAACAGTCGATATTTTAGCTGTTTTAGCCACAGTATTTGGCATTGTACCATCTGTTGGGATTGGTGCTCAACAAATTGCTGGAGGATTAAGCTATTTATTCCCTTCTATTCATAACACTTTACTTACACAGCTCGTACTTATCGCCATCTTCGCCGTTTTATATTTAACGAGTGCACAAACTGGCTTAGATCGTGGGATTAAATATTTGAGTAACTTAAATTTCTCTCTTGCAGGTATTTTACTCGTCTCCTTTTTATTTTTAGGGCCAACCGTATTTATTATGAAATATTTCACATCTACACTCGGTTCTTATATTGGAGCTTTGCCTAGTATGGGATTAAATTTAGGAGCATTTAATGAAAAATCTTCTTCTTGGATTGAAAACTGGACTATTTTCTATTGGGGATGGTGGATTTCTTGGTCTCCATTCGTCGGTACATTCATCGCTCGTATTTCTAAAGGGCGCACAATAAAAGAATTTATTTTTGGAGTTGTATTAGTCCCGACTCTTATCTGTACATTTTGGTTTGCAGTATTTGGTGGTACCGCAATCCATATGGAAATGTTCCAATCGCTTGGAATAGCTGATGAAATTGCAAAAAATGGTACAGAGATTGGATTATTTGCTGTTATTTCACATCTACCATTCTCTACATTTTTAACGATTATCGGGTTAATTTTAGTAGCCACATTTTTCGTTACTTCTGCCGATTCAGCAACATTTGTTGTTTCCATGCAAACGAGTAACGGAAGTTTATCACCGAAAAATAGTTTAAAACTTATATGGGGATTAACAATCGCGATAATTGCCGCTATTTTATTACAAGCTGGAGGATTAAATGCACTACAAATCGCAGCTATAATTGCTGCGCTACCATTTTCTATTGTAGTCGTTCTTATGGTTACTTCACTCTTTAAAGAGCTACGAAAAGAAGATGTTAATTTGCAAACGAAAGAAGTGCCGAAAAAAATAAAAAAGGTTATGTAACGATTGGCGCCTCAAATCACTTCTAAATCCGTAATAAAACCCATTCATATGAATGGGTTTTTCACTCTATTATATAGTGTTGTAAACATGCTTTTTCCTCAAAACCTACTTTCTTGTACAATTTCATCGCACGATCATTATTCGTATTCAAACATAGTACTATCTCTCTCATCCCTTGGAAAGAGAAAATATACTGAATTGCCCCTTGCAATATCCGCTCTCCGACACCTTTTCTTCTACTATTTTCAGCGGTTGCAATAAATTCAATATTCGCTTCATGAAACTCCGGATTTACTTCAACATATACATAACCTTCTAACTTACCATTCTTTATACTTACAAATAATTTATTCGTATCACTTAAACGTTCAATGATTTCATTTCCTTCATAATATGTATTAGGAAAAATATTATTATGTAAAACAATAAACTGCTCAAATACTTGTTGAGATGCTTCCTCTACTTGATTTATTGTACATTGCTCCACATTAGTTTTCTTTAAAATTAAAACGCTATGTTTCTCTTGTTTTTTAGCTTGTAAATATTTCATAAAGTCGATACCATTACTATTTTTCACGTGATAAAATCCATGAAACTTTTGAATATGAAGTGGAATTTTCTCGATAAGTTTCTTCCACATACTTAAAGCAATCTCTCCCCAATTCGAAGCTATAATAAAAGGCCCCCAAATCTCCGCACTTTCGCTTATCTCATCTATATCAAATCCTAATACACCTACAATTTCATTATTATCATTATAAGAAACGACAAAAGACTTCTCCCACCCTATATCAGAAAAACCATGAAGAATAGCGTCCAATATTTCTTCATGATTTTCCCCGCAATAACCAACATGCTGCGTAATATCTTTATTCATCATCGAAATAAATTCTGCAGCTTCTTCGATCTTTGAAATAGAATTAATATGCATAACTTCCCCTCCTTTTCTAATACACTTAGACAATCACTAGTAATATCCTTCTCTAGTAAAAAAAGACATCATCATATGCATGTTTCTAATAAAACCGCCATGATAATGTCTTCTCAAAAAAGCAAAAATTAATTATATATAATAATAAGATTAAACGTTATTTATTTCTTAAATAATCTCTTTCTAAATACGAACATACTTAGTGCGGAAAGAACAAGTGTTATGCCAGAAAGTAAAGTCGAAGTGCTAGCTTCACCGCCTGTTGATGGTAAAAATTTCTTGCCTTCCTCTGGCTTATTAGTATGTTGTTTATTTAAAGTGTCTGCTTTTCTTCCCTCGTTTTCAACAACTTGATTATTCCCTTTTGGCTCTTGATCCAATCCTGTTGCTAATTCTTTTACTTCTTTCTTTGGTTCTTTCGCTTCTTCAACTTCTTTTGTTGGCTCTTTTTCTTCTTCTTTTGTTCCTTCAACTTCTTTTACCGGTTCTTTCACTTCTTCTTTTGTTCCTTCAACTTCTTTTACCGGCTCTTTTTCTTCTTCTTTCGATTCTTCAACTTCTTTTACTGGTTCTTTCACTTCTTCTTTTGTTTCTTCA
>NZ_KV827874.1:184307-200790 GCF_001836235.1 Bacillus sp. HMSC036E02
TTCTTTTACCGGTTCTTTCACTTCTTCTTTCGATCCTTCAACTTCTTTTACCGGTTCCTTCACTTCTTCTTTTATTTCTTCAACTTCTTTTACCGGCTCTTTCACTTCTTCTTTTGTTCCTTCAACTTCTTTTACCGGTTCTTTCACTTCTTCTTTTGTTCCTTCAACTTCTTTTATCGGTTCTTTCACTTCTTCTTTTGTTTCTTCAACTTCTTTTACCGGTTCTTTCACTTCTTCTTTTGGTATTAATTTTTCTACTATATTCTGCATTACAATGCCACTATATAATATGCCAGTCTCATAATGATCTGCATCTAAATCAAATTCATATATTTTTTCTCCTAAAGTACGCCAAATGATTCCCTCATCAGTAAGCGTTCCACCTTCACTCTTTAGTGTAATTTTTTCAATTGGCTCTCCCTCTAAATCATATACAGAAATTTTCACTTCTTTATTTATTTCTGCATCATCCAAAATGACCTTTTGCCTTCTAACATCAATTGTTATCCACTGACCTAATTGTATTAATGGCCTTACATCACGAATCTCATTTTCAGCTAATTTTAAACTAAGTAAGTCTAGAATTGATCCAAGAACCGTTACATCTTTAATACGATTATCTGTAAGATTTAACCACTGTAAATTTTCCAATGAAGATAGTGGTGTTATATCTTCAATTTGATTATGAGATACATTCACATTATTCAATTGTTTCAAGTTTGAGATGAACTCAATATTTTTCAGGCCTACTCCTTCTAAAGTGAGTTTTTCTAAGTTCGTCATATACTCTAAACCTATTATATTTTTTATCTCATTTCCATTTTCTTTAAGTATCTCTAATTTTTTAATCTGTAATAAATCTTCTTTTGTAATAGGAGCGTTTAAATTCTCTCTACCTAAATTCTCTTTATTAATATGTTGTTGTAAAGTTTTATCGAGAATTACATTTTCCTTTTGTTCATTATCCTCTTTTATTGTTTCCTTGATTTCGTCTAATCTTTCAACAACATTTTGAATTACTGTTCCATTAAACTTAATACGGTTCTCTTCTGGCTTTATATCCAACGTAAATTCGTATGTTTTTTCACCAGTAGTCCCCCATTTAACAGAACCATTATTAACTATCCCATCTTCACTCTTCAATTGAATAGTATCAAGTGGCTCTCCTTGTAAATTATAAATAGGTATTTTAACTTCCTTATCTTTTTCTACATTATCTAAAAAGATTTTTTGTCTTTGAATATCGATATATATTCTTTTTCCTAGCTCTTGAACAGGTCTAACATCACGAATTTCATTTGAACCTAGCTTTAAATCATATAAGTCTGTTAAGTGACTAAGTGGCGTTATATCTGAAATATAGTTTTCTTCTAAATTAAGTGATTGTACAGTAGATAATCTTGATAAAGGTTCGATGTTTTCTAATTCATTTTTAGCAAGATCTAACTCTACTAATTTTTTCATTGATGTAATATGTTCAATATTCGTAAGTCCATTGTTACTTAAAGATAAGTTTTTTACATTTTTCAATTGCTCAATTCCAGCAAGGTTATCATTACTAATTTGATTATTTGCCACAGTCAAAGTCTTTAAAGATTTCACTGTAAATAATGGTTTAATATCTTTTATATAATTACTATTTAAATCTAGCATTTTAATCTTCTTCATTTGGCTTAATGGGCTTAAATCTGAGATTTTATTGTTTCTCAAAGTTAAAAACTCAATATGCTCTAACTCAGCCAAAGGTCCAATATCTTCAAGTTCACCATAGGTTATACTTAATGATTTTAATTGTCTCAATCCCGAGATAAATTTTATATTTTTTAACTTAACTTCTTCCAACTTTAAGTTTTCTAAGTTCGTCATATATTCTAGACCGCTTACGTCTTGTATTCCTTTATTTTTAGCTTCAACGACTATTAAAGATTTAACTTTTAATAAATCTTCCTTAGTTATTGGAGTATCTAGATTTTCTCTATTCAAATTATATTTATTAATATGCCTTTGTAGTTGCTTATCTACTATTACATTTCCAATTCCATCTTGTTGATCCACTTTATCCTCTTTATTTTCCTTTTGTTTTTCTGGAACATTTTTCTCTAAATTCAATGTATTTACTTCAAACTGTACTTGATACTTATTGTCATAGGCCATCGTTGGAATATAAATATGCATTTGCATATTGTATCTTTTTCCTAATTCTCCAACTTCAAATTGAATAACCTTCGTCCCATTTTTCTTTTTGTCTTCTGATATGACCTTTACATCATGAAACACACCTGGAGTGTGAATATCCTCTGTCTTCAAGTATTGAAAGAAATCACTATCACTTAACGTTGCTGTTACAATTTTCTTTCCATTCTCAATTGTTAATTTCGGATCCTTTATATAAACAGCTGCCATAGACTCTTCATTCGTTTTATCTTTATACGCTTTAATAACAGCGTCATATGTACCATCTTCTAAACCTTGTCCCGTTTTATTCGCCTCAATTGCTACTGCCGCTAAAGCAGGTGTTGAATAAACAGCAAACGGAAGTGATAACGCCGCCGCTATAATCATTGCATTTATACGTTTTCTTTTATTTTGTTTCAATTTTACATCTCCTCCGAAATATATAATTCGAAATGTAATCATTTCTCGAATAAATGATAATGATTTTCATTATCATTGTCAACTAGGAAAATAAAAAGTTTACAAAAAAAGAACCTCTTTAAAAGAGGTTATGCCATTTTCTCACCTGATTCTTCTCTAAAAAAGCTTTTCATCGCATGAAATACGTCTGCTTTCTGCTTTAAAATATAGTATCTAAAGTTTTCATCTTTAATATTTTTATAGGCTGACATGAGTGTACTATGGCGGTTATACTGATTCACTTCCCCATACCCAAACATATTACACTTCTTCATTAGCTCTTCAACAAGTTTTACACATCTAGCATTATCTGATGTTAAATTATCACCATCTGAAAAATGGAATGGATAAATATTATAGCGGTCTGGTGAATATTTATTATCGATAAGTTCGAGTGCTTTTTTGTATACAGAAGAACAAATCGTTCCGCCACTTTCTCCTTTTGAGAAAAACTCTTCCTCTGGAACTACTTTTGCCTCCGTATGATGGGCAATAAATTCAATATCTACTGTTTCATACTTTGTGCGTAAAAATCTTGTCATCCAGAAAAAGAAACTACGTGCCATATATTTCTCCCATATTCCCATCGATCCACTCGTATCCATCATCGCTAATACAACAGCTTTTGAATCTGGCTTTAATACTTCATTCCAAGTGCGGAACTTTAAGTCTTCTTGGTGAATTGGATGAAAAGATGCTTTACCACTCATTGCATTTCGTTTATATGCGGATATCATTGTTCGTTTCTTATCGATATTTCCCCATAATCCTGTTTTTCTAATGTCATTAAATTCAACATGTTCAATCCGGTTTTCATCCATTTCTTTTCTCTTTAAATTAGGCAGTTCTAACTCTCTGAAAAACGCTTGCTCTAATTCTAAAATAGAGACTTCAGCTTCATAGTAATCTTCCCCAGCTGCATCTCCTGCTCCTTGCCCTTTTCCTGGCCCTTTTTGTTTTTGACCACCTGATCCATCTCTCGCAACGACATCACCAACTTTGCTGTCACCGTTTCCTTGCCCAACATGTTTATTTTTATCATAATTGTATCTAATCTTATATTCATCTAGAGAACGAATTGGTATTTTTACAACATCCTTGCCATTAGACATAACTATACTTTCTTCTGTTACAAGATCGGGTAAATTATTCTTAATTGCCTCTTGTACTTTTTCTTGATGGCGCTGTTGGTCGTCATATCCTTTGCGATGGAGGGACCAGTTTTCCTGTGAAATCGTATAATTTGGTTGATTTTCTTCGCCCATTCCTTTCCCTCCTTACTGTAATTGTCTTCCTGTATGAACAGCAATCTATAAATTTTGTTCTGTAATGTGCAAGCTAGAATGTTTGAAAGGTAACTGCCCACAGAAAATCATCCCATAAACATTTATAACGTTTTTCATACAATACCCCGAGCATCCTAAACAAAATTTTGCCACTCACATAATAGAAAGAAATATTCAGCCACTGATAAGAAAGAAACACAATGCATTGTTGCACATATTTTTACTTTGCAACATATTGTATTGTGTTGGCTTTTTTCGTATGAATGGTTGGTTACTCTATCATATGCATATTGCAAAAATAATTGACAATAAATTCATAAAATTGCATCTTAATTTATTACATTTGGACAAGGTATGACACTTTATACACATATGAACGGATAATAAAACGCTGTCCCGCAAAATACAAGAGACAGCGTTTTGTTATCAAACTATCTGTTTAACAAGCTACCTACATAGCGTAGTAATTCATTTGCTGAAGAAGAATTATAGCCATGCTCATCAATTAAACGCGCAACAACATCATTGATTTTCTTAAGCTGATTTTCGTCCGGCGTTTTCGTTGATGTTGTAATTTTCACTATATCTTTTAAATCAGCAAATAGTTTTTTCTGAATCGCTTCACGAAGACGTTCATGTGAATTATAATCAAAGCGTTTTCCTTTACGGGCATAAGCAGAAATGCGAATTAAAATCTCTTCACGGAACGCTTTCTTAGCATTTTCTGAAATTCCAATTTGCTCTTCAATTGAGCGCATTAATTTTTCATCAGGACTCATTTCTTCTCCTGTTAACGGATCACGTAATTTCGATTTATTGCAGTATGCCTCGACGTTATCTAAGTAATTATCCATAAGCGTCTTAGCTGATTCTTCATATGAATAAACAAACGCTTTTTGTACTTCTTTCTTCGCGATTTCATCGTATTCTTTTCTCGCTAATGAGATGAAATTCATGTAACGTTCACGGTCTTCATTACTAATGGATGGATGCTGATCTAGCCCATCTTTTAAAGATCTAAGTACATCTAACGCGTTAATAGATGGTACCTCTTTTCGAATGATTGTAGACGAAATTCGGTTAATGACATAACGAGGATCAATACCCTTCATACCTTCATCTTGATATTCGCGTTGTAATTCTTCTACATCAATCGCATTATAACCTTCTACCGTTTCTCCATCATACAAACGCATCTTTTTAATTAAATCAATATCCGGACGCTTCGGATCTTTTAAACGAGTTAAAATAGTGAACATTGCTGCAACGCGAAGTGTGTGTGGTGCAATGTGAACATTCGATACATCACTTTCACGAATCATTTTTTCATAAATATGTTCTTCTTCACTTACTCGTAAATTATAAGGAACTGGCATTACAATAATTCTTGAGTGCAATGCTTCATTTTTCTTATTTGCTATAAATGAGCGATACTCTGTTTCATTCGTATGCGCTACAATTAATTCATCTGCTGAAATAAGCGCAAATCTTCCCGCTTTGAAATTCCCTTCTTGCGTAAGCGATAATAAGTGCCATAAAAACTTCTCATCGCATTTTAACATCTCTTGGAACTCCATCATTCCTCGGTTTGCCTTATTTAATTCTCCATCAAATCGATACGCACGCGGATCTGATTCTGAACCATATTCTGCAATCGTAGAAAAGTCCAGACTACCTGTTAAATCTGCAATATCCTGTGATTTTGGATCAGACGGGCTAAATGTACCAATCCCTGTACGGCGATCTTCCGAGAAGAAAATACGCTCTACAACTACATCCTCAATTCTTGATCCGTATTCTTGCTCTAAACGCATGACATTTAGTGGTGATAAATTCCCTTCAATTCTAACCCCATACTCATCAAAGAAATCATCTCGTAAATGATGTGGAATTAAATGCAGTGGATCCTCGTGCATTGGGCATCCTTTAATTGCAAAAATTGCTCCGCGATCTGTTCTTGAATATGTTTCTAATCCTCGTTTCAACATTGTAACTAACGTTGATTTCCCTCCACTAACAGGACCCATTAATAATAAAATTCTTTTTCTAACATCTAATCGTTTTGCAGATGGATGAAAATATTCCTCTACAAGACGTTCTAGAGCATCCTCTAATCCAAAGAGCTGATTACTAAAGAAGTTATACTTTCTTCTACCATCAACTTCTTCAATTCCAGCATCTTTTATCATATTGTAAATGCGAGAGTGTGCTGTTTGAGCCACCCATGGTCTTTCTTTCACAAGCTCCAAATACTCCGCAAACGTACCTTCCCATTGTAAACGTTCTTCTGCTGCTCGATGCTGTTCAATCTTTTTTAGAATATCCATTATAGCTCCTCCCCCATCTCCTTGTTCAATCGGATTATTATAAAAGGTATGCTAGGATGTCCTTAAACATTCTTTAAATCAAAACGAAATATATAATAGCACACTAAAATTCTCTCCAAAATTCAAAGAAAATTCTGTATAATATAGGTATTAACATTTTTACACTGCTATTCATTATAAATAAATTCTTTTCTTCTAAGAACCTTACATACATTTTGGATAATAAATAAAACTCATGAACCGAAAAAAGTAAGGAGGATATTAGTATGAAATTATTATTAATTTTAGGTGTATCACTCACATTTCTTACAGCTATTTTTACATCCGGTTACAATGACAAACCAGGTACACATAAAAAATGATGTGCTTTTAGCACATCATTTTTTATTTATAATACATATTTTCCATATCATATTTGGATAGTGGTCGGCTATAATAATAGCCTTGTACAAGCTTCACATTCTTTTCTTTCAAAAACTGTATTTGCTCCTTTTTTTCTACTCCTTCTGCAATTACATTTAATTCTAAAGTATGAGCTAAATGAATAATTGCAGCTGTAATATTCGTATCACGTTCATCTATATGTATACCTTCCATAAAAGAACGATCAATTTTTAAAGTATCAATTGGATATGTTTTTAAATAACTTAAAGATGAATAGCCTGTTCCAAAATCATCTAAATGAATCTTTAAATTTTTCTCTTTTAATTGTAGTAACACTCTCTTCGATATATCTTTATGTATAAGAGCTCCTTCTGTAACCTCTATCGCTAATAAATGAGTTGGTACATTGTACTTATTTAAAGCCCGTGTAATCATCTCTATTAATGTAATAGAACGAAAGTGTCTAGCTGAAATATTAACTGCAATTGGGACCACATCATACCCTTTATTTAACCATTCGCGCAATTGCTGACACACTTGATTTACTACCCATTCATCCAGCTTAATAATAAATCCTGTTCTTTCTGCCAACGGAATAAATTGGTTTGGAGAAACAAATCCTAATTCCTTATTCTCCCACCTTATTAAAGCTTCCATACTAGCTATTTTTTTCGTTTCAATATTAATTTGTGGCTGATAATATAAGAAAAATTCATTTTTTTCTATAGCACGGTGCAACTGGTTTTCTATTATAAACCTTTGTTCACGCTCACAGTCTAATCCACTACAATAAAAATGATAGTGTCCTTTTCCTTTTTCTTTTGCTTTTTCTAAAGCAGCATCGACTCTCTGAAATAGTATTTTTTCATCTTCTCCATCTGCTGGAGCCATTACAATTCCAATTGACGCACTTAAATATACATCTTCTTCTTCGATTACAAAATATTCACTAATATTTTTCAGTATGCTTTTTGCAATTTCCTCTACATATTCTTTCGTTATATTTTCTATCAACATAACAAATTGATCATCGTGTTCTCTAAATAAGTGCATATCTTCTATTTTTAGATTGCTTAAACATTCTGTAACTTTTTGTAATACTTTATCTCCCTCTTTATGACCAAATGTATCATTAATACGATGAAACTCATCTAAATCTATAAATACAAGTGCAAAATTTACACTCTCATTTAAAAAAGTATTTAACTTATTTGTACATGAAATTCTATTCATTAATCCCGTTAACTGGTCATAGTAAGCTAAATATTCTGTTCGCATTTCGTTTAATACTTGCCTTGTAACATCTCTCGTAACAATATAAATCCCAACAATTTCACCGTTCACAATAATCGGGATAGTTCTCAAAGAAATATATAGCTCGTACCCTTCTTTATGAACATATTTCTTTGAAACAATTTGTTTTGCTTTTCCTTGCATCGATCCCTTAAATATAATTTGAAAATCTTTTTCATATTCTTTATTAATGAATTCAAAAATAAATTTATTATTTAATTCCTCATACCGGTATCCAAATATTTCATACGTTGCCGGATTTGCATATGTAACTCTCCCTATAGAATCTATAGATATAATTGAGTCATTATTATATTCCAGTAACGACTTAAATAACATTTGTTTTTCCTCTATCTCTGTCTTCTCCTCAATTTGAGCTGTAATATCTCTTGTAATACAAATAACAAATTGACATATTCCTTCTTCGTCGCAGACAGGATTAAGTGAAGATTCATAGTGTATCTCACCTTTTGGTAAATTGACTACATCACAAAAGGTGTGTGCTTTCGCTTCTCTCACTACTTTTGCATATTGCCTTTGCAATATCCCCGCTATATCTTTTGGTAATACTTCTGCAAAGGTTTTTCCATAGCACTCTTCGCTTAACCTAGCATAATCCATTCCTATTTTATTCACATACATATATTGAAACGTTTCATTATCAATAACTTTCAATATGAATACTAAATCTTGAATAGCATGTAATAATCCTTGTCTAATTAAATCCATATCTATCATACTTAAAAAGGTATTTTGATTACTATATTCTTCCTTCATATTTATCTCAACCCGTCTTATCTATTTTTAATCATATATCCCATTCTATATGATTATGTCCTCTCTTTTAAATGTATGATTATATATTATTTTTATTTTATAAAAAAAAGTCGCCATATGGCGACTTTTAATAAACGATTTCTAAATCTAATCCAGGGTAATTTTGTTGACGGAACGCTTCATAAATTAAAATTGCTGCTGTATTAGATAAATTTAATGAACGTACTTTATCTGTCATTGGAATACGTAAACAATGATCAAAGTTTTCTTCGATTACATTAGCTGGTAAGCCGTTTGTTTCTCTTCCAAATACAAAATAGTAATCCTTCTCGCGCTTGCTATAGTCAAACGCTGTATGAGCTTTCTCGCCATACTTTGTTAAATAGAAGAATTCACCGTCTTTATTTTTTTCATAAAATTCTTCAATTGAATCATAGTACGTAATTTTTACGTGCTGCCAATAATCTAATCCTGCACGCTTTAACATTTTATCATCCGTTGAAAATCCAAGCGGTCTAATCAAATGTAATTCTGTTCCAGTTGCTGCACAAGTACGAGCAATATTCCCTGTATTTGCTGGAATTTCTGGCTGATATAAAACAACATGTACTCCCACGCGATATTCACCTCTGTTTTTTGTCTACTACGTATTATACCACTTGAGCGAAAAATCTCTACCCATTAATAATATGAAAGAATTTATATTTCATTTGTGGTGTATATTTACTAGAGTCTTCATAGTTCCAATAACGTCGACGGCTATTCGCTGAATGTGCATTTACAAGCGGCATACCATCTGCATCTTTTGCTACTACAATCGTCGTATGATTCCATCTTCCGTCATCCTCGAAATCATAAGCAATGACATCTCCAAGAATAAGTTCTTCTGGCCTCTCTACCGCCTCTGCTCGAAGTCCTGTTGTAGCACCTGACAAATACCAATAAAAAGAATGTGCAACAGCCCAGCTCCAGCTCCACTGATTCTCCCTTTGCCACCATCCTTTACGAATATTAGGATATCCGCTCATAGGTACTTCTCCAGTATGAAGACATTGAGAAATGAAATTCGTACAATTATCAGGGAAATTACGATACATAGGATTTCGGTCATCCCACCAACGCTCTGCATATTTCACTGCCTCTAAACGATTATACTGATAAGAACCGTACTTCTCTTTCGTAATTTCCCTTTCTAATGTCTCACCCATTCTAATTTCTTCTGACACTTCAATAGCATAATCGCCTATAATCCGACTATTATTTAAACAAACTCTTCGTTTTAATTGTTCCTCTTCAATATAAAATAATTCTTTATGCTTAATTAAATATTTAAAATGTATTTGATAATCAATTTCTTGATGGTCATTACTATTTAATTGTCTAATGAAAGAAACATCCGCAGTTGCTTTCACTATATGTGCACTACGTCTTTGAAACAATTGTTTCTTTCTCAGTGCCATTTGTAGTAAATCCTCAGCAATACCATCCACATTCGTTCTTTTCTCCGTTATATATGCTAAAAATTGTTGTACTTGGTTTTCAATCTTCGTTTTTACAACCATTCTGTCTCCCTCCCATATTACAATATGAAAAAGGGAAATATTATCTACTCTTTTTTCTGTGCTAACAATTCAAGCCCGCGATTCATTTCATGAAGCACTTCTTCATCTTTCTCACGTTCCATCGCTTTCTCAATCGCTTCGCCTACTCCATCTCCGCCAATTTTCCCAAGTGCCCATGCTGCCGTTCCGCGTAGTACTGGTCTTGGGTCATCTTTCATAACACCAATTAAATCAGGAATTGCCGATGCTTCTTTAAAATGTGCTAATGCTAAAATCGCATTTCTTTGCAGTGGCTTTTTCCCTCTCCATGACCCTGACATAATCCCATATTTCTCTTTAAAATCACGATTACTAATTGTTAAAAGTGGCGTTAATAATGGTTTAACTAGCTCAGGATCCGGCTCCATCTCAGGATGATTATGAAAATCCATTCCTTTGTTTTTCGGGCAAACAGTCTGACACGTATCACATCCATATATACGATTTCCTATTTTATCGCGATATTCTTCAGGTAGGAATCCTTTCGTCTGTGTTAAAAACGCAATGCACTTCTTCGAATCTAACTGTCCCCCCTGTATTAAAGCACCGGTAGGACAAATATCGATACATTTCGTACAGCCCCCGCATTGATCTTCTATCGGCTTATCTGGCGGGAATGGAACATTTGTAATCATTTCCCCTAAGTATACGTACGAACCAAATTCAGGTGTAATAATAGAGCAGTTTTTACCGCTCCATCCAATGCCTGCACGCTCTGATACAGCTCGATCACTTAATTCACCTGTATCAACCATGGACTTCACTTCTATATCCGGAAGTTTTTCAATTAAATATGCTTCTAATTTTTGCAAACGATCTCGTAAAACAAGATGATAATCTTGTCCCCAAGAAGCACGACAAAAAATCCCACGGCGTTCTCCACGCTTACTTAATGGTGCATTTTTTAATTTTGAAGGATATGCTAAAGCAATCGCAATAATTGATTTAGCACCCGGTAATAACAGTTGCGGATTCGTTCTCTTCTCTATATCAGGCTCTTCAAATCCAGATTGATAATTTAATTGTTGTTGCTGGATTAAGCGCTGCTTTAATTCCTCAAAAGGAGAAGCACTCGCAAAGCCTATTTTATCTATGCCAATTGTTTTACTATACGCAATTACATCTTGCTTTAATTGTTCAAAATCCACTCTTAATCGCCTCCTCAGATGAATCCATCCCTTATGTAACGACTCTATTGGTTAGTAATTCACTTTTGGAATACTATTATTTACTTCTATTTTCGCATGTAATTAGGTTTTTCAAACATTAAAAAACGCAATGCCTCGTTTATCTCGGAAACGAAACACTGCGTTGATCACAATTTATAGAAAAACATTTAATAAAATTTGGAGCGGGTGAAGAGAATCGAACTCTCGACCAGAGCTTGGAAGGCTCTTGTTTTACCACTAAACTACACCCGCAAATATGAATTACATATAAGATATTAGAATAACTTATGTAAAGTAGTATAGCATGTAAAAAAAGTAGAGGCAAGAATTTTATCGAAAAAAGTCGAAAAAGTGATGAGAGACCTCATCACTTTTTCAATTCTTTATCAATTGCCTTCTTCATACTATCGAAATCAGGGTTTGCAAGATTTCCGTTTACATATACAGAAGGAGCACCTTGAACTTTTAATTTTTGAGCACGATCTGAATCTTTACGTACTTTTTCTTTAATGTCTTTACTGTGTAAATCTTTCTTAAATTGCTCTACATCAACTTTTGGAAGTTTCTCTTTCACAATGCTAAGAAGCAAATCTTCTGTAATCCATTCTTCCGTATCTTTCTTTTGATTTTGATAAATCTCATCATAGAAGATCCAGAATGAATCTTTATCTTGTTTATAAATTGCTTCACCAGCTGCTGCACCTAAATCCGAGTCTTTTCCGATAAATGGGAAGTTAATAAAATATAACTGCACTTTGCCTTTATCAATATACTCTTCTTTTAATCGAGGTAATACTGTTACATCCCAAGTACGACAAGCAGGACATTTAAAGTCTCCAAATTCAACTACCTTAACTGGAGCATCATCTTTCCCTAAAGATTGTTGCGTAGAATAAGCAAACATCTCATTCCCTTTATCTTTTTTGTCATTTATGATGCTATACGCAATTGTTCCAATTACAATCAATACTGCGATAGAAAAAACTATACCAAGAGCCATGAGTTTATTTGATTTCATATACATTCCTCTTTAAATTCATATTCTGTATACAGCATTGTACACAATACACATAATATCAACACTTATATACGTCACGCAATGAACACGCTCACATAAATTACAAAAACACAATAATTGTGACGATATTGTGTCACAATTTGTCACAATTTATTCAAAAAAAGAAGCTCCTCTGTAGGAACTTCTCTTAACTTACTGCTTTTTTACGCGCGCTATTTAACATCGACTGCTCTATTTTTATATCATGACGAATTACTAATTTCTCACTAACTGCTTGAACATACTCATCATGGCTTATATAGCCTTCTTTCTCCATTAGTCTCAAAACGACATTTCGTCTCTCTACTGCTTTATCATAGTTTTGGGCAGGTGAGTAATAAGCAGGTGCTTTTACTACAGCAGCCATCATTGCACTTTCAGCCAACGTTAATTGGTTCACCTTTTTACCGAAGTAAAGGTTTGCTGCTTTTTCAATTCCCCACGCTCCTTCTCCATAATAAATATTACTTACATATAATTTTAAAATTTCATCCTTCGTAAATGTGCGTTCAATTTTTTTCGTATAAAAAATCTCTTTCCACTTACGAGAAAATGTACGTTCATTTGTTAAAAAGGCATTTTTAGATAGCTGTTGTGTAATCGTGCTTCCTCCTTGCACGACACCACCAGCCTTTATATTCTCAACTGAGGCTCTAATAATTGCTATATAATCTAAACCGTTATGATGATAAAATCTTTTATCTTCTGTCGCAATAAATGCATGTGTTAATGATTCTGGCACCTCTAACTTAGCCGGTACATGTAATTTACTAATATCACTTTTCTCAATCATTACATTTCCAATGAATAATAACGTACAACTTAACAATAATAATAATATAATGGCTTTATAAAAAAGTTTAGTCATTGGATTTAATGCAACTTTTTGATGATAGTTCACCCTAGATAATACTCGTTCTTTCATCTTGAACACCTCTTTTCCACACAGCATATAACTCTTACTTTAAGAATACATTGTTGTAAAAAAATATCCCATCGATTTCTCTTACACGTACCTTACATCATTGTAAGGTATAAAGTGGAACTTTAATGAGCCCTCATCAATCAGGCTTACTGTCCAGCAAATAGTGGGATAAAAAAGTATTGTATCACAGTATTTTTTTATCTACTATTCATCTGAAATATTGAATATAGGTTATGTTAAAGCACGAATAACCAATAAAAGAGAAACCCTTAAGACTATTATATTTTCACTTTACACTTTAATTATATCATCTACAAATATATATACTTTTGACTATCTAGTAATCTAAATGTATATAACATATAGATTTATTATGCAGAACAAACGTTCTAAAAATCAATACTAGTGCTATTATTATTTTGACCTTTTTCTTAAACAGTATACAAAAAAGAGTAGTGATTCGAATGTATCTCAAATCGGCTACTCTTTTCTTTACAATCTTCCTATTAAATTATACGGCTGTACTTCCCACGTTTCATACGGAATAAAATGTGTTGCTCTCATTGCATCAAGCGTTCTGGATTTCATATGAGGACGCGTTATATACTCATCTATGTTCTCTTCATTTAAATCAACAAATTTAGCCTCTTGTATCTCTTCAGGTTGAGTTTTTATTTCACCACTTATATATGCTACTTTAAAAACAACAGCTAGAATATGCATAGAGGTATTATAATAAACCCCTGTAATTCCGATAGGCTTCACCGTTAACCCTGTTTCCTCTTTTATTTCCCTACAGACAGCTTGATCGAGCGCTTCGCCTTCTTCTACCTGTCCTCCTGGCAACTCCCACGTATCAGCTCGCCAGTGCACTTTTGTTAATAACACTTCATTTTTTTCATTTTTTAAATAACCTGCTACAGCAACTATATGCTTTGGTGTCTTATGTTCCATATTAAGCCTCCTAGAGATAATGAATATTTTATATATCCCTATAATCATATTCACTACCTACAACAAAATACCTTTAATACTTCATCACCTTAATTAACTTCATAAAAAAAGACCCTATCCGCTAAGCGAAAAGGGTCATCTATCGTATTACTCTCCTAAGTCTACGTTGTGATAAACTTGTTGAACATCTTCCAAATCTTCTAATGCATCAACCATTTTCTCAAATTGTGCTTGAGCATCTTCAGGAAGTGTTACATCACTTTGTGCAAGCATTGTTAATTCTGCAACTGTAAACTCCTCAACGCCAGCACCTTTAAGTGCAGATTGTACTGCATGGAATTGATCTGGTTCAGCATACACGATAACAGAATCTTCTTCTTCTAGAATGTCACGTGCATCTACATCTGCTTCCATTAAAATTTCAAGAACTTCATCTGATGTTTTACCTTCAAGACCGATAACAGCTGTCGCATCAAACATGTAAGCTACAGAACCGTTCACACCCATATTACCACTATTTTTGCTAAATGCAGCTCGTACATCTGCTGCAGTACGGTTTACGTTATTTGTAAGTGTATCTACAATAACCATAGCTCCATTTGGTCCGAATCCTTCATAACGAAGCTCGTCATAATTTTCTTCTGAACCGCCTTTTGCTTTTTCAACTGCACGATCAATAATTGTTCTTGGAACATTGTATGTTTTCGCACGCTCTAATACAACTCTTAGCGCTTGGTTTGATTCTGGATCTGGCTCGCCTTGTTTTGCTGCCACATAAATTTCACGCCCAAATTTCGCGTATATACGGCTTGTATTTGCATCTTTTGATGCTTTTTTGTCTTTAATATTGTTCCATTTACGGCCCATACTTTCCACTCTCTTTCCCGTTTTAAATCTACATAAAAATATTAATATGAAATATAATGTGTGTTCAACACATTTTTAAAAGAAATATAAAAAGTTCATTTTTGATTCATATTACAGACATAATATAAATCACTATCATTTTGTTCTTTCGACAAGTTATATTATACATGAATTCCTACGTTTATTACGAATTTTAAAAGCACATAGTATAATTTAACAAAAAGACTCTAACATTTCTGTTAGAGTCTTTTTATATTGCTGACACCTATTTCCATAATATTCTCATAATTACTTTCTATTGTTGTATAATACAAAATAGGGAAAAATTTGAAGAAAAGAGAGAGGGAGAATTATGACACATTCAAATGAGAAAAAAGCACATAGTCTTAAAGGGATAGAAGAAAAGTTAAACCCAACTATCTATCAAGTGAGATTCATGAAATTAGATGAACCAATTCAATTTGAGTCGTTCCCTGAATTAAAAGATTTAGGGGACTGGTTAAGTACTTCAACGCATATGTGGGCATGCCACTCAACTATGTATAAGTACAACAGAGAAGGGTTTGAAAAGAAGTTTTTAGAGGTTACAAACTTAACCGTTGATAATGTACTAATATCTACTGGTGATATCGGATTTAACTTCATGTCACCGGGGTGGAGAAATTCTCTCTAGAGTACTCGAAAGAAATATTGTATATACAATATTTTTTCTGCTTATTTTGTCATGTAATGAAAAGAAAACAAAAAAGCTCTATACTAATCGTATAGAGCTTTTTTACGCCGTTCATGATACCGATGGTCGGGGTCGAACCGACACTCCCGAAGGAACACGATTTTGAGTCGTGCGCGTCTGCCAATTCCGCCACATCGGCACAAAAGAAAAGGCGGCAACCGGATTTGAACCGGTGATAAAGGTTTTGCAGACCTCTGCCTTACCACTTGGCTATGCCGCCATATAAAATTTATTGGAGCGGAAGACGGGATTCGAACCCGCGACCCCAACCTTGGCAAGGTTGTATTCTACCACTGAACTACTTCCGCAAAAATGGCTGGGCTAGCTGGATTCGAACCAGCGCATGACGGAGTCAAAGTCCGTTGCCTTACCGCTTGGCTATAGCCCATCGAATCCTTACTTAATTATATGTAAGTATCCATTAGATTATTTGTAATTTTTAAAATAAAAATGGGGCGACTGATGGGAATCGAACC
>NZ_KV827875.1:0-223 GCF_001836235.1 Bacillus sp. HMSC036E02
TTATATGCATGATGTATTTGAATTAAAAGCCGAACAGTTCGATCATGTGATTAAAATGGGACGTACACATTTACAAGACGCTGTGCCAATTCGCCTTGGACAAGAGTTTAAAGCATACTCACGTGTACTTGAACGTGATATGAAACGCATTCAGCAATCACGTCAACACTTATATGAAGTGAACATGGGAGCGACTGCAGTTGGTACAGGCTTAAATGCAGAT
>NZ_KV827876.1:0-728 GCF_001836235.1 Bacillus sp. HMSC036E02
GCGATGTTATCTAGTTTTGAAGGAATATGCATTAAAATTTCTTCTTGACATTTCGAAAGAAATGTTTATAATGATAAAAGTCTGGTAATGATGGCAGAGAGGTCACACCCGTTCCCATACCGAACACGGAAGTTAAGCTCTCTAGCGCCGATGGTAGTTGGGACCTTGTCCCTGTGAGAGTAGGACGTTGCCAGGCTAATATTATTCCGCAGTAGCTCAGTGGTAGAGCTATCGGCTGTTAACCGATCGGTCGTAGGTTCGAGTCCTACCTGCGGAGCCATTATGCTTCCATAGCTCAGCTGGTAGAGCACTTCCATGGTAAGGAAGAGGTCACCGGTTCAAGCCCGGTTGGAAGCTTGGGAATAGGTTTAAAACTTTTTTGGCCCGTTGGTCAAGTGGTTAAGACACCGCCCTTTCACGGCGGTAACACGGGTTCGAATCCCGTACGGGTCACCACTTTTGGAGGATTAGCTCAGCTGGGAGAGCACCTGCCTTACAAGCAGGGGGTCGGCGGTTCGATCCCGTCATCCTCCACCATATATATTTAAAATGTCGGAGGGGTAGCGAAGTGGCTAAACGCGGCGGACTGTAAATCCGCTCCTTCGGGTTCGGCAGTTCGAATCTGCCCCCCTCCACCATTTTCTTTAAAATAACCTGAGAGGGTTTATTTTTTTGAAAAGATAACCATACTAGTAAATATTAATGGGCTATAGCCAAGCGGTAAGGCA
>NZ_KV827877.1:0-15561 GCF_001836235.1 Bacillus sp. HMSC036E02
TTGCGACTTCCTTATGTTAACATCTTCGTTAGTTAATGTCAACTAAGTTTTTTATTTCGTTTGTCGCTTGCGACGCTATTGTCATCGGCGACTTGTTCTATATTACACCTCTAAGCTCTAATCGTCAATATGTTTTTATAAAAAATATAAAAAGGCTTATTTCTTTTAAAATAAGCCTTTTTTATCACATATCATTCTATTCATTTATTATTTTTCTATAGTTGGTAACGAAACGATAAATTGAATAG
This sequence comes from Bacillus sp. HMSC036E02, assembly GCF_001836235.1. Classification (NCBI taxonomy): domain Bacteria; kingdom Bacillati; phylum Bacillota; class Bacilli; order Caryophanales; family Bacillaceae; genus Bacillus; species Bacillus sp. HMSC036E02. Next base: position 249 of record NZ_KV827877.1, read on the forward strand.
TACCTTCCCTATATTCCGCTCGAATACTACCACCTTGTAACTCAACAATACTTTTCGCAATCGCTAAACCGAGTCCCGAGCCTTCCGTTACTCTACTTCTAGATTGATCCTTCTTATAGAAACGTTCAAACAAATTCGCTAACTCTTCTCTCGTAAACTCTTCACTATGATTCGCAATTACAATTTGTATATCCCTACGCTGCCTTTGAAGAGAAACTTTTATCTCTCCATCATCTTTACTATACTTAATCGCATTCATTAGTAAATTATCAAATACACGAACCATCTTTTCCGAATCAATCGATGCATAAGCACGTTCCTCAGGAAACTTCTTAACAAACGTAAGTCCATGTTCTTCCGCCTGCGGTACTAACTCTTCTATTAATTGCTCGAGTAGCTCATTCATACAAACTTCCTGTTTTTCTAATACAACTTGTTCATTTGTTAACTTCGTATACTCAAATAAATCTTCTATTAAATTTTTTAACTGCTCCGACTTTGCAAAAGCAATTCTCGTATACTCATCGTGTTGTTCTTTATTTTCATATTTAGAATCTCGAAGTAATCGTAAGTAGCCCATAATAGAAGTCAGCGGTGTGCGTAAATCGTGAGATACATTCGTAATAAGCTCATTCTTTTGCTTCTCTAATTTACGTTCCTTTTCTATATTATTCATAAGCTCTTCTGCCATATTATTAATATTCTCAGTTAAAGCTGCAATCTCATCTTCACCTTTTTTCTCAATGCGGTACGCTAAGTTGCCTCTTTCTATTTCCTTTACACCTTGCGCCATTGCTTCAATCTGCTTCATCTTTCTCTTTGTTATATAGAAGAAAGAGAAAATGAATACAAGAACACCAATTAAAAACGGGAATGGCCCTTCTTTCGTATCATACATTACCTCTCCCTCTGGAATTCCGCTAACAAACATGTACAAATTCTTTCCTTCAATAGTAATAGGTGAAAAAGATATAAACTCTTTTCTTGTACTTTCAAATACATTTCTACCATCTGTATAATTAATCGCAAATGATGCTGCATTACGAATCGTATTATGCAAATCGATTTGCTCTTCTTGCGCTTGCTTTGTTTTATATAAAACTTTACCACTTTCATCAGTAACCAATATCTTTAAAGCTCTAGACCCTTGCTCTAAATTTTGGTTCTCCATTTCGATCATATTTGATATAGCTTCTAATTTATTTTCATGAACCGAACTATTTGCCGCTCCTTGAGCTTGGTGATTAATTTGTTCCATACCAGCCCGATAATCGATAGTTGCTTGACGATTCGCATTCTCAAAAAATGGCGCAGCTCCCTTCGCTGACAAAACTCCTAATAACGCACAAGCAGCAAAAGTAGTAATCAATTGAATCCTTATACTCTTTCGTACGCTCTTTACTAATTTCTCAATTAATTCTCTTATTTTCCTTATATAAGTAAACGGATTAAATATCTTTTTCAATCTTATACCCCACTCCCCATACTGTTTTTATATATCTAGGTTTCCTTGGATTCTCCTCAATCTTTTCACGCACTTTCCGAATGTGCACCATTACAGTATTATCAGACTGGAAAGATCGTTCGTTCCACACCTTTTCATAAATTTGCTCCGCACTAAACACCATACCTGGATTTCTAGCTAGCAATTCTAAAATTGAAAATTCCCTCGGAGTTAGTTTCACTTCTTCTCCCTCTACAACAACTTTATGGGTCGAGATGTTGATTTTCATCTCCCCAATTTCTAACTCGTCCTCATTTTGGACAGCGAAACCATTCATTTTCATATAACGGCGTAACTGAGATTTAATTCGTGCAATTAACTCTAATGGATTAAATGGTTTCGTTACATAATCATCTGCACCCGTTGTTAACCCTAAAATCTTATCCATATCTTGCGTTTTCGCAGAAAGCATAATAATAGGCATTTCTTTCGCTTCCCTTACCTTCATACACATATGAATACCATCCACTTTCGGCATCATAATATCTAATACGACTAGATGTACTTCATTTTCTTCCAATAGACGTAATCCTTCTTCTCCGTCTCCTGCTTGTAATACTTTATATCCTTCATTCTTTAAATAGATTGTAATTAAATTCCGAATTTCTTTTTCATCATCTACGACAAGTATTGTTTCGTGTGCCACAATATCTCCCCCATCACTTTTTTAATCCCTAACTTCTATTATAGGAAAACTTCTGAAGAAAAACGCTCGGAAATCCTTAAGATTTTCTGAAGACGCAAAAAAGGTCTAGACTCCCCTTAAGTCTAGACCTTTAAAAACCCCTTTTATTTACGAACATAGATGAAATATAGTACGAATAAAACTCCCATAACATACATAATTGGATGAACCTCTTTACGACGACCACTCACAACCATTGTAATTGGATAGAAGATAAATCCAATCGCAATCCCAGTTGCGATACTATACGTAAGTGGCATAGAGATAATTGTAAAGAATGCTGGTACTGCAATCTCGAATTTCTTCCAATCAATTTCCCCTAAGGAAGAAACCATCAAGATTCCTACAATAATTAAAGCCGGTGCCGTTACAGCTGGCGTTACAACACTTAGTAATGGCGAGAAGAATAGTGCCAGTAAGAAGAATCCTGCTGTTACAACTGCTGTAAATCCAGAACGTCCTCCTGCTGCTACCCCTGCAGACGATTCAATGTAAGACGTTGTTGTTGATGTACCTAAAATCGCACCAATTACAGTTGCAATCGCATCTGCAAATAACGCTTTTCCTGCACGTGGTAATTTATTGTTCTTCATTAATCCTGCTTGATTTGCAACCGCTACAAGCGTACCTGCTGTATCAAAGAAATCGATAAAGAAGAACGTTATAATAACAATCCCCATTTGAACTGTGAAAATATCTCCGAAGTGCGTTAACGCCACGCCGAACGTTGGTTCTAGACTCGGTATTGCTCCCACCACAGCTTTCGGAGTATCAATTAATCCTGTTGCAACTCCTAAGATCGCTGTAAGAATCATACCGTAGAATACTGCACCATTAACTTTCTTAATCATGAAGATGATCGTAGTAACAACCCCGAAGATTGCTAGTAACGTTGTGCCCTTTGTTAAGTCCCCCAACCCAACAAGAACCGCATCATTTTCCACGATAATTCCGGCATTTTGGAATCCAAGGAAAGCAATGAACAATCCAATACCTGCTGCTACTGCAAACTTTAACTCCGATGGAATTGCATTAATGATTTTTTCACGAATACCTGAAGCAGTAAGAATAATAAAGATAATACCTGACATTAATGTTCCGGCAATGGCCGTTTGCCACGGAATACCCATCGTTAACACTGCTGTATAAGCAAAGAACGCGTTAATTCCCATACCTGGCGCTAAAGCAATTGGATACTTCGCGAAAATACCCATAATTAACGAACCGATCGCTGCCGCTAATGCCGTAGCAACGAATACTGCACCTGGATCCATCCCTGTACCTGCTGGTAACCCTTTAACATTTCCAAGCGACAGCGTAGCAGGATTGACAAATAGTACGTAAGCCATAGATAGAAATGTCGTTAACCCTGCTATGAACTCAGTCTTATAATTCGTACCGAGCTCATCAAACTGAAAATAGCGTTTCATCCTATGTTTCCCCCGTTATATGATTACTCGCCGTATTTCACCCTAGCCCTCTTTTATCCCGAGAAATAAAAAAGGCTCCCATTGCATATATACATGGAAGCGTTCTATAAACAAAGACAAGTTTCCCCTCATCTTTATACAAACGCCTCGTAGTCAAGCCATTTACGGTAGCTAGGTAGAAACTTTCGGGCCATATCCCCGATATTATACGACGGCTATAATATTCACTTTTCGTTTGAATTACATAATCATATTAACTCGACGAAGTAGTTTTGTCAATTTAAAAACGAACATTTTCATAAACTTTTATATTTTCGTTCGTATTAATGCCAAAATAAAAAAGATCCATCTATGCATAAGCAATAGATGGACCTTTTTATAAATACTATTCCCACTCAATAGTTGCTGGTGGCTTACTCGTTACATCATACACGATACGGTTAACGTGTTTTACTTCGTTTACGATACGTACAGAGATTTTCTCTAATACGTCCCAAGGGATACGTGCCCAGTCAGCTGTCATACCGTCGATAGATGTTACTGCACGGATACCTACTGTGTAATCGTAAGTACGCTCGTCACCCATAACACCTACGCTACGCATACCAGGAAGTGCAGTGAAGTATTGCCAGATTTCACGGTCTAAGCCCGCTTTAATAATTTCTTCACGTAAAATCGCATCAGATTCACGAACGATTTCTAATTTCTCTTCTGTAATTTCACCTAATACACGAATACCAAGACCCGGTCCTGGGAATGGTTGACGCCATACGATTTCATCAGGAATTCCTAGTTCAGATCCTAATACACGTACTTCGTCTTTAAATAACGTGTTTAAAGGCTCAATTAATTTGAACTGCATGTCTTCTGGAAGTCCACCAACGTTGTGGTGAGATTTAATTGTTTGTGCAGTTGCTGTACCACTTTCAACGATGTCTGTGTAAAGTGTACCTTGTGCTAAAAAGTCCATACCTTGTAATTTAGACGCTTCATCATCAAATACGTAAATGAATTCGTTACCGATGATTTTACGTTTTTGTTCTGGATCTTCTACACCTTTTAACTTGTTCATGAAGCGTTCTTTTGCATCCACTTTAATAACGTTCATGTGGAAGCCTTCGCTAAATGTTTTCATAACGCCTTCTGCTTCGCCTTTACGCAGTAAGCCGTGGTCAACGAAAATACAAGTTAATTGATCGCCGATTGCTTTATGAATTAATACTGCTACAACAGAAGAGTCTACACCGCCACTAAGTGCGCATAGTACTTTTTTGTCTCCAACAGTTTCACGAATTTTTTCTAATTCTACTTCGATAAAGTTCTCCATGTTCCATCCTTCAGAACAACCACATACGCCGAATACGAAGTTTTTAATTAAATCGTTACCGTGCTCAGAGTGACGTACTTCTGGGTGGAATTGTACACCGTATAAGTTTTTCGCTTCATTGCTCATACCAGCAATTGGGCAAGACTCACTTGTTGCGTCTACTACGAATCCTTCAGGTAAACCAGTTACTAAGTCACCATGGCTCATCCATACAACTTGCTCTTCTGGAAGGTTCGCATATAATTTTGATTCGTTCTCTACTTTAAGAACAGCCTTTCCGTACTCACGGTGATTTGCACGCTCTACTTTACCACCGAAGTGTTGCGTCATAAGCTGCATACCGTAACAAATACCGAAGATTGGTAAACCTAGTTCAAAGATTTTTTCATCACAATGTAATGCACCTTCACCGTATACGCTATTTGGTCCACCAGAGAAAATAATCCCTTTTGGATTCATTGCTTTAATTTCTTCTGCAGTAATTGTATGTGGATGAAGTTCACTGTATACACCGAACTCACGAATTCGACGTGCTATTAACTGATTGTATTGACTTCCAAAATCTAAAACGATAATTGTATCGTGTTGTTTCTTCAAAATAATCACCCCAACGTTAGTTCTCGTATATAAATATTTTCACCAATTTGGCGAAAAGCATTACCAATATAATAAAAAAAGCCAGTCCTCCGCCTCTAGTCTCATAACAAAGAAAAGGCAGGGGTCTGGCTTTATAAAGAAAGATAGTCTCCGCTCTTTATAAATATAAGACACACTGCCTTCATAGTCAGGTTGTTTGCGGTAACCCGGTAGAGACTCTCAAACCATATCATTGAGGATATATGAAGGATCGTTTTATATTATCTTCCTAGATTCTAACAATGAAATATCAATATGGTCAAGAGAGAAAGCGACAAAATTCTACAGAAATTCATTTCCTTTTCTAAAAAACATAAAAAAACATCCATTTCTATATAGAAATGGATGTTTTTTAGGGCAAACGGAATTACATCATTCCGCCCATACCGCCCATGCCCATGCCGCCCATGTCAGGCATTGCTGGTGCATTTGGTTCTGGCTTGTCAGCTACTACAGCTTCAGTTGTTAAGAACATAGCTGCAACAGATGCTGCGTTTTGAAGTGCAGAACGAGTTACTTTAGCTGGATCTACGATACCAGACTCAAGCATGTTAACCCATTCGCCAGTAGCTGCGTTGAAACCAACGCCTACTTTTTCGCCTTTTAGACGCTCTACAACTACAGATCCTTCTAGACCAGCGTTGATTGCGATTTGACGAACTGGCTCTTCTAGTGCGCGAAGTACGATGTTGATACCTGTTGCTTCGTCGCCTTCAGCTACGATAGAAGCTACTTTTGTGTATACGTTCATAAGTGAAGTACCACCACCTGCAACGATACCTTCTTCTACTGCTGCACGAGTTGAGTTAAGTGCATCTTCAATGCGAAGTTTGCGTTCTTTCAACTCAGTTTCAGTTGCTGCACCTACTTTAATTACCGCTACGCCACCTGCAAGTTTTGCAAGACGCTCTTGTAATTTTTCACGATCGAATTCAGAAGTTGTTTCTTCTAATTGCGCACGGATTTGACCGATGCGAGCTTCGATTTGTTCTGTGCTTCCTACACCTTCAACTACAGTTGTGTTTTCTTTCGTTACAACAACTTTACCAGCGCGTCCTAAAGATTCAACTGTAGCAGATTTTAAGTCACGGCCTAATTCTTCAGTGATTACTTCGCCACCAGTTAAGATCGCGATATCTTCTAGCATTGCTTTACGACGGTCACCAAATCCAGGAGCTTTAACAGCTACTACATTGAATGTACCACGAAGTTTGTTCACTACTAATGTAGCTAACGCTTCGCCTTCTACATCTTCAGCAATGATAAGAAGTGGTTTACCTTGTTGTACCACTTGCTCTAATACTGGTAAGATTTCTTGAATGTTAGAAATCTTTTTATCAGTGATTAAGATGTATGGGTTATCAAGAACTGCTTCCATTTTGTCAGAATCAGTAATCATGTAAGGAGATGCATATCCACGATCAAATTGCATACCTTCTACTACGTCTAATTCTGTTGTGAAGCCTTTAGATTCTTCTAAAGTAATAACGCCGTCGTTACCAACGCGCTCCATTGCTTCAGCGATTAATTGACCTACTTCTTCGTCAGCAGCAGAAATAGCAGCTACTTGTGCGATAGAAGATTTACCTTCGATTGGTTTAGAAATCGTTTTTAATTCTTCAATTGCAGCAGTAACAGCTTTTTCGATACCTTTACGAAGACCCATTGGGTTCGCACCAGCTGTTACGTTTTTAAGACCTTCACGAATCATAGCTTGCGCTAATACAGTTGCAGTTGTTGTTCCGTCACCAGCTACGTCATTTGTTTTGCTAGCAACTTCTGCTACTAATTTCGCACCCATGTTTTCGAATGCATCTTCTAATTCGATTTCTTTTGCGATTGTTACACCATCATTTGTAATAAGTGGTGAACCAAATTTTTTCTCAAGTACAACGTTACGACCTTTTGGTCCAAGCGTTACTTTTACTGCATTTGCAAGAGTGTCGACACCGCGAAGCATCGAACGACGTGCTTCTTCACTAAATTTAATATCTTTTGCCATAATAATTGACCCCCTTGGATTTTTTAAGATTTATATAATTAACCGATAACTGCTAAAATGTCACTTTCACGTAAAATCAAGTAGTCTGTACCTTCATATTTCACTTCAGTACCTGCATATTTTGAGAAGATGATAAGATCACCTGCTGCTACCTCTAAAGCAACACGCTCACCATTCTCAAGCACTCGACCAGTACCTACTGCAACAACTTTACCCTCTTGTGGTTTTTCTTTTGCAGTATCTGGTAATACGATACCACTTGCTGTTTTTTCTTCTGCTTGAACAAGCTCAATTACAACGCGATCACCTAATGGCTTTAGCATGAACAATAACCTCCTCATTTTGTTATGTAAATTTCTTTTATTAGCACTCAAGTCATCCGAGTGCTAACACACTTATAATAATAAATAATCTCAATTTCTTTTGCAAGTAAAAAAATCATAATTTTTTCGCAAATCACTATATAAACTTTCTATATAGAATACTGCCTTTACTATATGAATCGTTGTTTCCACTGCTCGTATGTTACAATATGAAAGGACACCCTAAGTTGTTTTCGCTACACACACAACTTTCTCCTGTCTTCTATTATAATTTCAAATAAGGATTTGCGAAAAAAACATAATTCAAGTGAGGTTTATATCGTAGGTAGCATATTTACATGTTATCCTAACTTATCTCATACACTATAGTTAGAAAGGATGGTTAAACCATTTGAAGAAACAATACTGGTGGATTATCGTTACATACATTTTAATGCAGTTATCCGGCGTTGTTGGATTACCACTTCTCCTAAAAACAGGACTCTACGATAATAGAGGATTTACCATTGAGGAAAAAGGACAAATCATAACGGGACACTGGGCAATTATTAGCTTCTTTGTTGCATTATGTATCGTACTTTGGTTACTTAGAACAGATATTCGTGACAGGCATTTAGATCCAATGCGCTCTTCTGTCCCAGCTACTATTGGATGGATTTTCATCGGGTTCTTCTTAGCAATCATCTCACAATCCATTGCAGGTATGATTGAAATGTATGTATTTGGGGTTCCACGTGGATCTGAGAATACAGACAGACTGATGGACATCGCAAGAACGATACCTTGGTTCCTTATTGTTGTATCTATAATTGGACCTATCTTAGAAGAAATCGTATTTAGAAAAATTCTATTCGGCACGCTTTATAAGAAGTTTAACTTCTTTATCGCAGCTATCATTAGTTCGCTTGTATTTGCAGCAATTCATTTTGATTTTACTCATTTATTGGTATACACTGCTATGGGGCTCGTATTCGCCTTCTTATATGTGAAGACGAAACGGATTATCGTTCCGATTGCAGCTCATGTTGCGATGAATACATTGGTCGCTATTGGGCAAATTTTTATGAGCAATGAACAAATTCAAGAAATGATTAAAGAAGCTGAAAAAATGCAAGGCTTTATCGGAGGATTTTTTGTATGAGAAACTCACCATTGTTCATGGCTGCACTATACTTCCTTCTTGGATGTATCTTTACACGCTTCGCCATTACGAACGTGACAGATACAATCTGGAATATGTGGACAATACTATTTGCAGTTATGGCAACAATTGATTTTAATTTGGCACTTCGCCTTATATTAATTAAATTCACAAAGAAGAAACAATAATAAAACGCAGAGGTCGCTTCCTCTGCGTTTTATTGTGGATAGTTTTTCAAAAAGTAAACTAATGTTTGTAACTCTACAGCTAAGTCAATATGATGAATTCTAATATTCTCTGATACGTTTAATCGCGCTGGTGTGAAATTCAAAATACCATGCACGCTCGTTTCAGCTAATCTATCTGCTACAGCTTGTGCTACTGTAGCCGGTACTGTTAATATTGCCACTTGTATATCATTTGATAATCTCTCTTCTAATTCATCTAAATGATATACAGGAATGCCCCCGATTTCTGTTCCAACTTTCTCTTCACTAACATCAAATGCCATTTCAATTTTTGTATTATTGTTTTTCGTGAAATTATAATGTAAGAAAGCGGTCCCTAAATTACCTACTCCAATAAGTGCTACACGTGTTATATCATCTTGATCAAGTGTTTCGCGGAAAAATGATAATAAATAATTCACGTTATATCCATATCCCTTTTTCCCTAACGCTCCAAAATACGAAAAATCTCTTCGTATTGTTGCGGAATCTACTTTTACTGCCTCACTCAATTCGGCCGATGAAACACGCTGCTTACCAGAAAGAGATAAGTTTTGGATAAATCGATAGTATAGAGGCAATCTTTTAGCAGTGGCTTGTGGAATCTTTTGCTGATCCATATGACCTCTCCTCTCTTCCTATCTTTATTCATATACTTTAATCAAATACAGAAGTTTAGCACTCATTAAATTCCTTGTATAATAAAGAGAAGAAGTATTCTCTCTTTATTTTAAACTATACACTATTTTTAGTATGATTGAGAAATATAAACATGGCAAAGTTAAGAAATTATTTGAGGTGAAAACATTGATTTTATTACAAGTAAACGCGCTTTCGAAATTATACGGTGCAGAAACGATTCTTGCAAACATAAAATTGGAAGTACAAACAAAAGATCGTATCGCATTAGTTGGAAGGAATGGAGCAGGCAAATCTACATTATTAAAAATTATCGCTGGTGAATTATCTCATGATGGTGGCGAAATTATAAAACCGAAAGATGTCTCAATCGGATATTTAGCTCAAAATACTGGACTAGAAACGTCTTTAACAATTTGGGATGAAATGCTAACCGTCTTTACTCACTTACAGCAAATGGAGGCAAAACTTCGAAGGCTTGAGCAAGAAATGGGAAAAGAAGAAAACTTTTCAAACGAAGCTACATATGAAAGATTGTTAGCTGATTATGACCAATTGCAACTCAATTATAAAGATCAAGGTGGATATCAATATGAAGCGGATATTCGCTCCATTTTAAGCGGCCTTGGCTTCCCAGTTGAAACGCACCAGACGACGATCTCTACTTTAAGCGGCGGGCAAAAAACAAGATTAGCTCTCGGGAAATTATTATTAACAAAACCAGACTTACTTATTTTGGACGAGCCTACAAACCATTTAGACATCGAAACATTAACGTGGCTTGAGCAATATTTACAAGGTTATCCTGGCGCAATATTAATCGTTTCACATGACCGTTATTTCTTAGACAAACTCGTTACACAAGTATATGAAATTTCGAATAAAGAAAGCAGACGATTTGTTGGTAACTACAGTAAATATTTAGACTTAAAATCAGCATTATATGAGCAAGAAATGAAACGTTACGAAAAACAACAAGATGAAATCGCAAAACTTGAGGACTTCGTTCAAAAGAATATAGCTCGCGCTTCTACAACGAAACGTGCTCAAAGTCGTCGTAAACAACTAGACAGAATGGAATTATTAACGAGACCATTAGGGGATTCTAAGTCAGCATCATTCCACTTCGATATTGAAAAGCAAAGTGGAAATGATGTTTTACAAGTAAATGATGCAACCATCGGCTATGATGAGAACCCTATAATTGAACATGTAACTATGCGCTTAACTCGCGGAGATAGTGTTGCTTTAGTTGGTCCAAACGGAATTGGGAAATCCACATTGTTAAAGTCTATTGTGAATAAGTTACCACTATTAAATGGTGATGTTTCTTTCGGATCAAATGTATCTGTTGGTTATTATGATCAAGAACAAGCAAACTTAACATCTTCTAAACGGGTTTTAAATGAATTATGGGATGAATATCCACTGCAACCTGAAAAAGAAATCCGTACTATACTCGGGAATTTTTTATTCACAGGAGATGATGTACTGAAACCAGTATCTTCTCTTAGTGGTGGACAAAAAGCTCGATTAGCTCTTGCAAAACTTATGATGCAAAAGTCGAATTTGTTAATTCTAGATGAGCCTACGAACCACCTTGATTTAAATAGTAAAGAGATTTTGGAGAATGCTTTAATTGATTACCCAGGGACTCTTCTATTCGTCTCACATGACCGCTACTTTATTAACCGTGTAACAACGACTGTGGTTGAGCTATCAACAGAAGGTGCACAGGAATATTTAGGGGATTACGATTACTACGTTGAAAAGAAAAATGAAATGATTGAACGTGCAGAACTTGAACAGCAAGAAAGTGACATTCCTGTTCAAAAAGTGGTTGCACAAGAGAAATTAAATTATTTAGAAGAAAAAGAGCGTAAAAAACTAGAGCGTCAACGCACTAGAAAAATTGAAGAGCTAGAACAAAGTATATTAGAATTAGAAGAAGAAATTGCTACGCTAGAAGATCAACTTTGCTTACCAGAAATATATGCAGATTATGAAAAAGCTAGTGAAATTACAACTAAAAAGCAAACGCTACAAGAACAACTTGAAACTTGTATGGCAGAATGGGAAGAGCTGCATGTATAAGCATATTTAAATAAGGAAGATGTCTCATAAGTCAGGATTTTTGACTATGCGACATCTTTTTTTCTTTTAATACAGAAACAATTTTTGAGTATATCAATCGTAACTTAGAATATACCAACGATTTTTCAAATATATCTATTGTAACCCTATATATATTAACAATTCGACACAAAATATCGATTTAACGACAAAAATTGACAATATTAGCATCTTCTATAATAGGGGGATGTTTCAAAATGTTTTTCGGAGATATCTTCTTACTTTTTATTTCCCGAAAAAGAACAAATTTAAAGGTCTGACATCATCCTATTTATCCACAAGTTTATACACATATCCACCTTTATAAAATAAACCTTAAAATAACTTTTCCACATTATCCACAATCAACAAAAAAGTTATCAACATTTTATATACACAATAAAACCCACATTATCAACAGATAATATGGGTTTTATCCACAACCTGTGGTTAATTATGTGCATAACTATGCTTCAATATCTAATCCTGGATTTGCATTTAAGGCTAATGTTGCACGCTTACCTTGTTCATAAGCAATTGTCCCTGCCGCTGCAATCATCGCTGCATTATCTGTGCATAAAGATAGCGGAGGAATAATTAATTCAATGTTTTCTTTTTGTGCAAATTCCTCTTCTAATCGCGCACGAAGTCCTTTATTAGCAGCTACTCCACCAGCAAGAAGTAATTGCTTTACATTATAAGCTTCTGCTGCACGAGCTGCTTTCGTTACAAGTACATCTATTACACTTTCTTGGAAACTTGCCGCTAAATCTTCTGGCGCAATTTCTATACCGCGCTGTTTTGCGTTATGCACAGTGTTGATAACTGCTGATTTCAATCCACTAAAGCTAAAATCATATGAATCCGGTTCTAGCCATGCACGAGGCAAATCAATTGTCGGTTCTCCTTCATGTGCAAGGCGATCAATATGAGGACCACCTGGATATGGCATAGATAACGTACGAGCTACTTTATCATATGCTTCTCCAGCTGCATCGTCTCGTGTTTCACCAATTACTTCGAATGAACCATGTTCTTTCATATAAACAAGTTCTGTATGCCCACCAGATACAACAAGTGATAATAACGGGAATTGAACTTCTTTTACTAAACGGTTCGCATAAATATGACCAGCAATATGATGAACACCGACTAACGGAATATCATGTGCAAACGCTACTGCCTTCGCTGCATTTACTCCAATTAGAAGTGCTCCTACTAAACCAGGACCTTCTGTTACAGCAATTGCATCAATATCATCAAATGTGATGTTTGCTTCCTTTAAAGCTTCTTCTAACACAACTGTAATTTCTTCTACATGATGACGGGATGCAATCTCTGGTACAACGCCGCCAAAACGTTTATGACTTTCAATTTGTGATGCAACGACATTCGCAATAATTTCCGTTCCATTTTTAACAACTGCTACTGCTGTTTCATCACAACTTGTTTCAATACCAAGTATAATCGTATTTTTTTCCATTATATATTCACCCACATTACGAGACCATCTTCCTGATTGTCTGCATAGTATCGTTTACGAATCCCACCATTTTGAAATCCGTATTTTCTGTATAACTGCTTTGCTACTTCATTTGATACACGTACTTCAAGTGTCATTGTTTTTACCCCTAGTTCTTTCGCTTCAGAAATAACTGCTTTCAATAGGGCATCTCCTAACTTTTGACCTCGGTATTCTGGCAAAATAGCTATATTTGTTATATGTGATTCATCAATAATTATCCACAATCCACAATACCCGACTACACGACCATCTTTTTCTAACACAATATAATGTGCATGTTCATTCATCGTTAATTCACGGTGAAAGGCATCTGCAGTCCAAGGAGTTGAAAAAGACGCTTCTTCAATAGCTACAATTTGAGCAATATCATCAAGCTCCATCTTTCTAAATATCATATCCATCTTCTGCAAGCTCCTACTTGTTTTGACTTTCTAACCACTTTGTTTCAGCTTCAGCTAAACGAAGATAGCTTGGAACAAACGTATGCACATCTTGTTCTTCTTTTTGTAATCCTAAGAATGCTAGCTCACTTGGTCTTGGGTTATTTTTAGTAAATGGAGCGAATACAGCTTGATCACCTAAATGTTCTATAATTGTTTCTTTATGCAATTTAACATCGTTACCGATAAATAAAACAGGCTGTCCTTTATCTTTTAACATTTGCAACCAGTCCACAATAAGAATAATTCGGTCTTCTTCTATTGAAGTTAACTGCTCTCCTTCATATGTATATAACCCAGTATAAATTTGCCCACGTCTTCCATCAAATAAAGGACAAATTAACCCGTTAAAGTTAGCACCGTTTGCAGCTACTACCTCTAAACTTGATACACCTACAATTGGTATTTGAAGTGACCAAGCTAATGTTTTCGCCGCTGTCACGCCTATGCGAACACCTGTATAGGATCCAGGTCCAGCAGCTACAACGATTTTAGTTAATTCCTTCGGTTTTACGCCACACTCTTTTAACAGTTTCTCTACAGCTGGCATAAGACGTACAGAATGGTTTTTTGTTAAATTTGTAATGATTTCCCCAATTACGTTTCCTTCCTCAATAAGGGATACACCCATTACGTAATTTGAAGTATCAATTGCTAGTACTTTCATCTTGTAATAGCTCCTCACATAATCTAATATAGCGATCTCCAATTGGCTCGAGTATAATTTTTCTTGTGTCATCTCCAGCATGGAATAAACTAATTTGTAACTTTTCATTTGGTAAATATGCCTCTATTAAATGAGCCCATTCTACTACCGTAATTCCTTCACCGTAGAAATATTCATCAAAGCCTAAGTCCTCTTCACTTTCTGCTAAGCGATACACGTCCATATGATATAGCGGTAACCTACCTTTATATTCTTTAATGATATTAAAGGTAGGACTATTTACAACTCTTTTCACTCCAAGACCTTTTGCTAGTCCCTTTGTAAAAGTCGTCTTACCAGCTCCAAGATCTCCTTCTAAAATAATTACATCTTGTGCCTCTACGAGCTCACCTAGTTTTTCTGATAACCTTTGTGTTTCCTCAGAAGATTTTGTTGTTACTTCATATTTACTCACAGACTTCACCTACTTTACTCACAATGTTCTCTGCTCTTTATTATACAGGTTTTGAATATATAAAAAAGTCCTTAGGAGTTGTCCTAAGGATAGTTTGACTGTCTTTATTAGTTTTTTGTTAAAACAAATAAAAAAATACGAAACAACTTGTTTCGTTCTTTTCTTTATATGAAATGGCGGTCCCGACCGGGGTCGAACCGG
>NZ_KV827878.1:0-297 GCF_001836235.1 Bacillus sp. HMSC036E02
AAACAGCTTGTGAAAATAGACAAATGGTTTCCTTCCACAAAAACATGTAGCAGTTGTGGAAATGTGAAAAATATGTCATTGTCTGAGCGAGTCTATTCTTGTATATGCGGTGTAAATCTCGATAGAGATTATAACGCCGCTACCAATATCAAAAATGAAGCAATACGCCTATTAGCGTTAGCATAGATAGCAATAAAATAACCCTTGGAACAAGGGAGTTAGCTCGGCTGTCTTAGGACGAATTCGTTAGCTATCAAAAGTAACGACTAACCGAGAAGCCCCCACTTCAAACAGTCC
>NZ_KV827879.1:0-438 GCF_001836235.1 Bacillus sp. HMSC036E02
GGTGTCTTAACCACTTGACCAACGGGCCAAATATTATAAATCCTATGGCGGAGAGCAAGGGATTCGAACCCTTGATACGCTTGTGACGTATACACGATTTCCAATCGTGCTCCTTCGGCCAACTCGGACAGCTCTCCAATGGCTCCGCAGGTAGGAATCGAACCTACGACCGATCGGTTAACAGCCGATAGCTCTACCGCTGAGCTACTGCGGAATAATATTGCCTGGCAACGTCCTACTCTCACAGGGACAAGGTCCCAACTACCATCGGCGCTAGAGAGCTTAACTTCCGTGTTCGGTATGGGAACGGGTGTGACCTCTCTGCCATCATTACCAGACATTATTCTTTTGAGACAATCATTATTATAACTTATTTACTTTAAAAGTCAACAAGTTTTTTATGTTCTCTCAAAACTAGATAACATTGCTACATATTAT
>NZ_KV827880.1:0-26159 GCF_001836235.1 Bacillus sp. HMSC036E02
TCTGCTTCGCTAACGCTGCCGCTTTTGCTTCTTCTATAGTAATATCATCGTTTTTTGGTAGCGCTTTCTCTTTTTCTTGATCTTCTTCCTCAAGCTCACTTATTTCCGCCTCGTGTTTCGCTACAAGGCGTTTTCTCGCTTCTTCTTTTGCACGCCTAGCTGCTTCTTTTTTCAGCTCCTCTAAATCTTTATTTGGATTGCTCATTTATTCGTCACCTGCTTCCCGGTCTTTGCTTCGTAACGAATTTTTTCTTTTAATTTATTAATTCCATAAATTAAAGCAGCTGGATTTGGGGGACAACCAGGAATATACACATCAACTGGTACAATTTGGTCTACACCTTTCACAACAGCATATGAATTTACATACGGACCACCTGCTGTTGCACAAGATCCCATCGCAATAACCCATTTCGGTTCGGGCATTTGATCATATAAGCGCCGAACAATAGGAGCCATCTTCTTCGTTACCGTTCCCGATACAATCATGACGTCCGATTGCCTTGGTGAAGTCCGAAAAAATGACCCAAATCGATCTAAATCATAATGTGATGAGCCTACTCCCATCATTTCAATTGCACAGCACGCCAGTCCGAATGTCATCGGCCATAAAGAATTGCTCCTCGCCCATCCTTTCAACTGTTCCAATGTAGAAAAAAAGATATTTCGTTCTAATTCTGCTCGCTCATTTGGATGTAATTCCTCAAAATTTATAACCATTGTAACACCTTCTTTTTCCAAGCATACGCTAATCCAACTAGCAACATTACAACAAAGATGAGCATTTCAATTAATGCAAATAAACCTAGCTTGTCATACGCAACAGCCCAAGGATATAAAAATAAAGTTTCTACATCAAAGATCACAAACAATAAAGCGAAAATATAATAACGAGCATGAAACCGAATATTTGCATCATGAAAAGGCTCAATTCCACTCTCATACGTCGTCGCCTTTGCTGCACTTGGTTTATTTGGGCGCAGCATCCTTCCTAATGTAAGAGCCACTACCGGCAGCAATATACCTAATAGCAAGAAAATCAAAACGATCATATAACTATTTTCATATACACTTGCCATTGTGAAACCCTCCCCCCTAAATTAAGAACAAGTTCACATAGTAAACAATATGTCCTAGTTGCAGTAATTATTATTTTTAAATTTTTCTAAATAATGCAACTATTCTAACCATTATAGCAAACTTCAAATTCCTATGTCGATATGTTGGGAGGCAGAAACAAGAATTATTAAAATCTATCTTTACAACTTGCTATAATTGTGCAAAATAAATATAAACTTATATATGCTTTTCAAGAAACCGTAGGTGATATAAATGAAAAAACAAACACATGTAAGTATTCTTATAAGCATTGTATTGCTGTCTATAACGCTTCACTATGTAGCGATGCCTTTTCTATATGAATACTCATTTTCTTTTCAGCTATTAATCGGAACGAGTACCCTATTAATTGATATTATCGCTTGTAGTTATATACTTTATTTTTCAAACATGAAAGAAGGGCTATCTCGTTTATTTTGGATCATATTATCTGTTGGAGCTCTCTCTTATTTTATCGGTGATATAGTCGTTGCCTATCAGCGTTTAATTGTAAAGGACTTCTATACGTTCGTTGATCCATCTGACTTTTTTTACTTACTTTTTTTATTTAGCTTTACGTTTGCCTTTCTATACGAAATCATTTATAACCGAGATTTATTAGAAAAACTTTTTATGCTATGTGATATTTGTATTATCGTTACAGCCCAATTTACTTTAAGTTACTACTTACTTATTGAACGAACTATTCATATCTTTACAACATCCTATATCGACATATTTGTTCAACTTACCTATCCAATGGCTGATTTACTCTTTCTCTTAATAGGAATCAACCTTTTATTCAAACCACTATCCTTATTACCTAAAAAGGTCGGTGCACTTCTTGGCAGTGCTTTAATTTTATATGCTACTACAGATGCGATTTATGCGTATATAAAATACTTCATACCAGAGTATTCTATGTTTACAGTTACTCCTTTCTATCAAGTAACCTTAGTGTTAGTAGCAATCGCCTGTATTCTCCATACAAAAAAGCCTGAAAAACAAGAACAAGTACTACTAACACCTAAAATTGGTGAATCAATCCGATTATCATTACCGTATATTTCGGTAGTAATGCTTATTGTTTTCATATTAGTTGAATACGTTTTTGCGCCTATTATAGTAATCGGACTTATAATAACTTTCTCCTTCGTTCTCATACGTCATAGTTTAGTTCGAAAACAAAATAAAATATTATTGATTGCTCAAATGCAATTCAACTCAGAACTCGAGAAACAAATTAAACTACGTACAGAAGATTTAGTAGAACAGAAAAATGAACTCTATCATAATCAACAAATGTTTAAATCTTTATACGAGCATCATCCAGATCCAATCTTCACATTAGATTTGTACGGTAATTTTCTCAAAGTAAATAACGCTGGTACTACTTTACTCGGTTATCAAACGAATGAATTATTAAACCAGCCTTACTATTCACTCATATACGAAGAAGATTTAGAAGAAATGATTAACGCCTTTCATCGCGTGAAAAAGGGGCATTCTATCTCTTTAGAAATACGGGCGTACCATAAAAACAGAGATATTTACTACTTGCACGTTACCGCCGTACCGATCTTTTTAAAGGAGAAAATTTCTGGGGTTTATTTAATGATTAAAGATATTACGGAAAGCAAACAACAACAAGAACAAATTAATTTCCTAGCATACCATGATACTTTAACAGAGCTTGCAAATCGACGTGCATTTCATCAACATTTAGAACAGGCAATTGCGCGAGCAAAAATATCGAAAAAGCCTTTTGCTGTTATGTTTCTCGACCTAGACCGTTTTAAAGTTATTAATGATACCCTCGGTCATCGAGTAGGAGACCTATTGCTCATCGCAGTAGCAAAAAGGCTCGAAAGAATAGCAACATCAAATATGAAACTCGCGCGGCTAGCTGGGGATGAGTTCACAATCCTTATCGAGAATTACAAAAAAAAGCCAGATGTCCAAAAAATAGCTGATATGATTGTAGCGGCCATGAATGAGCCATTTGAAATCGAAAATCAACATTTACAAATCTCACCGAGCATCGGAATTGCAATATATCCTGAAGCAGGTGAAGATGCGCTATCCATTTTGCAGCATGCTGATATGGCCATGTACGAAGCAAAGAATAAAGGAAAAAACGGTAGCTCTCTTTACACGAAAGAACTATATAAAAAAATGGAACGAAAAGCTCGAATTGAAAAAGATTTGCCCATCGCTTTAGTAAACAAAGAATTTTATCTCGTTTACCAACCACAAATTGATACGACAACAAATAAAATTATCGGTGCTGAAGCTTTAATACGTTGGAAACACCCACTATTAGGTGACATTTCACCATGTGAATTTATTCCAATTGTAGAAGAGACGCCACAAGTAGTCCCACTTGGACATTGGGTATTACAAGAAGCTTGTCTCCAATTAAAAATATGGCATACCTTTGGCTACCAAAATTTAAAAATAAGTGTTAATCTATCCGCAAAAGAGTTCCGGCAAGATCAATTAATTGAAAGCATTTCACAAATATTAAACGACGTGCAAGTCGATCCAAAATATGTAACCCTTGAGTTAACAGAAAGGATTGCAATGATTGACGAGAAAGAAACGTTATTAAGACTGAAGCAATTAAAAGAATACGGTATCCAAACTTCCATTGATGACTTCGGTACTGGGTATTCTTCTCTTGCTTATTTATCAATTTTTCCAATCGACACATTAAAAGTACCGAGAGAATTTACACAATTAGCTGATCATCGTCCTGAAGAACGAGCCATCGTTTCTACAATACTTTCCCTCGCAAATACTTTAAATCTTTCAGTCGTTGCCGAAGGAATTGAAACCGAAAAACAGCTTAAGTTTCTGCAAAAACATAACTGTAAATATATGCAAGGTTACTATTTCAGTAAACCACTTACTAGTAATCAGTTTATAAAATTTCTACAAAAAACCCCCAGTATGAACAAATAATTCATACTGGGGATTTTATAATGCTAAATATTTTTCTCATAATATTCTTCTGCGATCTCTTCGTAAAAAGCTGCAGATGTCGTATAGAAATATGGAATTAACCACAGGAATCCAATTCCTAATGTAATACAACTTAATATAAACCAGCCAATAAAACTTAAACATAAAATGAAATACTCCATCTTATGTCCATCCATCATACGACGACTTTCTGTAATAGCTTGGTTCAGTGAATACTCAGGATGATCGTTTATAATAAAGTATGTCATCGCATAAGAAAAAGATTTAATAATACCTGGAATAATGAACAATAACGTCCATAAGAAAAGATAAAGATTTACTAATAAATATAATAAAAATGATTTTAGAAATCTCTTTCCCTCTGAAAACCAAATGAATATATTACCAATACTAGCTTGCTTTTCACGAAGGATATTTAAACCAAGGTAATATCCACCTAAAGTTAACGGTCCAGTAACAAAAAATGTAAGAATATTCGTTGAAAGTGAACCATTTGTTTTTTGCCAACCGAAAATTAAAGAAAATCCCCAATCAACACTAAAACTAAAAGCCGTGATAAGAATTGAAATGAGTAGTGTAGCTCCAACAGCTAATCCCCATTTCCCTTCTAATGAATCTAGTGCTTCTCCTTTTAAATCACTAATCATGCGTAGCCTCGCCTCCTATACACAATAATTCTATTAGTATAGCATGTTACTATTGAAATTCACCTTTTGAAATATAGCGATAAAAGTGTGCTGTCGTCGTACTCATATACGGACTAAGCCAAAGAAATCCTATTCCAAAAGTAAGAAGCGCTAAAATAGCCCATCCTATGAAGCTCAGCCATAAAAGAAACAAATCTAACTTATGACCCTTCATAAGATTCTTACTTTCCTTCATCGCCTGCGAAACACTATATTCTGGATTTTCAATCATCACATAGTACGTCAGTGCATAAGAAAAATACATCACAATCATACCAACAATTGAAATTGCTAGTAGTACACAGATAGCAATAGCAAACGACGCATTTCCTTCTTCACCAAAAAATGCAAATAAGGCTACTAACAATATCGGAATCCATGTACCTGTATATAATAAAATTGCAAGCATTGCCCACATTGTTTTCATCATTCTTTTAAAGCCACGAAATCCTTCAAATAAGTAATCTACTTTAGCATCTTCTCGTTTACTGATCTGTAAAAATACATTTGTATAACCGTATGATGTAATCCCATACGATGCGCTACTCAAAATTATCATAATGCAATAAAAAATCCCGAATGTAACACTTGCTCCATTTGATATTGTTTGCCCTTCAAGTGAACCTGCTAGACCAGCAAATAAGAGAAATATAATAATTCCTGGAATTAATAGTATAAGCATTGCAGCCATCGAAACGACATAACTTAAAATAAAATATAAAATTGTTGATCCAACACCTAGTCCCCATTTTCCCTTTAAAGAGTACAATGCTTCTCGCTTCATTTCACCAATCATTGATTCATCCCCTTTATGAAATATAAATTGTTGTACACTTCTACTTATACAAGCATCAATATAATTATACCAGTTTTGTAAAATTATCCATAAAATACACAAAAAAAAATCCGTAAAGGCAAAGCCCTTACGGATTTTTTCACTTCATATCGGAAACGTTTAAACGGTTCACGGCACGTTGTAATGCCATTTCTGCACGTTTAAAGTCAACATGTGCTTGTTTATCTTGCAGACGTTGCTCAGCGCGACGCTTCGCTTCATTTGCGCGATGGATATCGATATGGTTTGCTTCTTCAGCAGATGATGATAATACAGTCACTTTATCTGGACGAACTTCGATAAAGCCACCGCTTACTGCTACATAATCAGTGTGTCCACCATTTTTCAGACGAACTGCACTAATTTTTAATGGTGCAACAGTTGGAATGTGACCTGGTAAGATCCCCATTTCCCCACTCTCTGCTTTTACACTTACCATTTCTACTTCTTTTTCGTAAACCGGTCCATCAGGAGTTACAATACTGACTGGAAATGTCTTCATACTTCGTCCCTCCTAAGGCCTTACGCCATCATTTTCTTCGCGTTTTCAATAACTTCTTCAATGCCACCTACTAAGCGGAATGCATCTTCTGGAAGGTCATCATATTTTCCTTCTAGAATTTCTTTGAAACCACTAACTGTATTCTTTACAGGTACGTAAGAACCTTTTTGACCTGTAAACTGCTCAGCTACGTGGAAGTTTTGAGATAAGAAGAATTGAATACGACGAGCACGATGTACAACTAACTTATCTTCTTCAGATAACTCATCCATACCTAAGATAGCGATGATATCTTGAAGCTCTTTATAACGTTGTAAAGTTTGCTGTACTTGACGAGCTACTTCATAATGTTCTTCTCCTACGATTTCTGGAGAAAGTGCACGAGATGTAGATGCTAATGGATCTACGGCTGGGTAAATACCCATTTGCGTTAAACGACGCTCTAAGTTTGTTGTTGCATCTAAGTGAGCGAACGTTGTAGCTGGTGCTGGGTCAGTATAGTCATCGGCTGGTACATATACCGCTTGGATAGACGTGATAGACCCTTTATTTGTAGATGTAATACGCTCTTGTAATTGACCCATTTCTGTTGCAAGTGTTGGTTGGTAACCTACCGCAGATGGCATACGACCAAGAAGGGCAGATACTTCAGAACCCGCTTGCGTGAAACGGAAGATGTTATCGATGAACAGAAGTACGTCTTGTCCTTGCTCATCACGGAAATGCTCAGCCATTGTTAAACCTGTTAATGCAACACGTTGACGTGCTCCAGGTGGCTCGTTCATTTGTCCGAATACCATCGCAGTTTTCTTGATTACGCCAGAATCGCTCATTTCGTGGTATAAGTCATTACCCTCACGAGTACGCTCACCTACACCAGCGAATACAGAGATACCACCGTGCTCTTGTGCGATGTTGTTAATTAATTCCTGAATTAATACTGTTTTACCTACGCCGGCACCACCGAATAGGCCGATCTTACCACCCTTAATGTAAGGAGCAAGTAAGTCTACTACTTTAATACCAGTTTCAAGAATTTCTACTTTAGTAGATAATTCTTCGAATGCAGGTGCTTGACGGTGAATTGGATCACGATGTACATCTGCAGGAACCTCACCATCTAAGTCAATTGCATCACCTAATACGTTAAATACGCGACCAAGTGTTACATCACCAACTGGTACAGAGATTGGTTTACCAGTATCTTCTACTTCTGTGCCACGAACAAGTCCATCTGTGGAAGACATCGCAACTGTACGAACTGTATCATCACCTAAATGAAGTGCAACTTCAAATGTTAAGTTAATACTTCCGTTTTCGTTGCTTTGTTTTACCGTAAGGGCGTTGTAGATTTCTGGTAGCTTTCCGCCATCAAACTTAACGTCTACAACCGGACCCATGATTTGCGTAACGCGCCCTTTATTCATCGGGTTCCCTCCTAGCTTTCTTTTAATTAGCCAACTTTCTACGAGCAGCTAGCTTTTAATTTTTTATTGGTTTATAGCTTACGCGACTCTTTTGACAGAGCCGCTTCCGCCTTTTATTGAATCTAGCTCCGGTGGCTAGAAGGGTCGGTCATTTCACCCCTTCCTACGAGGCAAAGAACACCTCTTTGTCAGGAGTTCCAATGCCCTCCCCTTCTGAGCAAGCCACCTACACTTTTTATTGAATCCAGCTCCAGCGGTTAGAATGTTCGGTGGCTTCGCTTTTTCCTACGAGGCACAAATCGCCTCTACGTCAAAAGCTCCATCCCCCTCTCATTCTGAACGAACCGCTTCCGCCTTTTAATACTATTCTAACGCTGCTGCTCCACCAACGATTTCCGTAATTTCTTGCGTAATCGCTGCCTGACGCGCACGGTTGAATGAAAGTGTAAGTGAATCGATAACTTCCATTGCGTTGTCTGTAGCACTCTTCATTGCTGTCATACGCGCTGCGTGTTCACTTGCTTTACCGTCTAGTAATGCACCGTACACTAAGCTTTCTGCGTATTGTGGCAATAGTACTTTTAAAATTTCTTCTTCAGAAGGTTCGAATTCATAAGCTGTCGTCGGTTTGTCAGACGCCACATCAGTAAGCGGTAAAATTTTATTTTCCGTTACCTCTTGTGAAATTTTACTTACGTAATGGTTGTAGTAGATGTACAGCTCATCATAAGCACCATCTGCGAACATCGCAATTGCTCGAGAAGCAAGGTCTTTAATATCAGTAAATGATGGGTGGTCAGATAATCCAACTACTTCATCAATAATGTTAAAGCCGCGACGTTTTAAATAATCACGTCCTAGTCGTCCAAGCACAATAATAGAATATTGGTTTGAATCCATATTATGACGTTCACGAATTACGTTACTTACTGTACGTAATACGTTACTGTTATAACCACCTGCTAGTCCGCGATCAGACGTAATAACGATGTATCCTGTACGCTTTACAGGACGCGCATTTAGCATTGGATGATTAATCCCTTTGCTTCCTTGCGCAATGCTCGCTACTACTTCTTGAATCTTTTCCATATACGGAACGAAAGATTTAGCATTTTGCTCTGCACGGTTTAACTTAGATGCAGATACCATCTCCATCGCTTTCGTAATTTGACTCGTTTTCTTTGTCGAGTTAATCTTCGCTTTTATATCGCGTAAAGATGCCACAGGTTTTCACCACCTTTTTTCCGGAAGTTGGCACGATTAGTAAGAATCCTCTTCCTAATCTACGTTGCAAGATATTCTTGCTCATGATTGAAGGAAAAGAATAGGTGCACCTACTCTTTTCCTTTACATGACCTTTAGCAATCTCAGAGCCCGAGATGCCTTTTATATATACTATCTAGCTCCAGCGGCTTGAATGCTCGGTGGCTTCACTTCTTCCTACGAGGCAAACACCGCCTCTTCGTCAGAAGCTCCATCCCCCTCACATTCAGAACGAGCCGCTTCCGCTTTTATTATTCAGAAGCTACAAATACTTTTTTAAATCCATTGATTGCTGCTGCAAATTTGTCGTCATCCGCAAGTTTCTTAGTTGTGCGGATTTCTTCTAATAAGTCAGTCGCATTAGAATCTAACCAAGCATGGAATTCTTCTTCAAAACGAGTGATATCTACTACTGGGATATCATCTAGGAATCCACGTGTTAAAGCGTAAAGAATGATAACTTGTTTCTCTACACGTAACGGTTTGTGTAATCCTTGTTTTAATACCTCAACAGTACGAGCACCACGGTTTAATTTCGCTTGAGTTGCTTTATCAAGGTCAGAACCGAACTGAGCGAACGCTTCTAACTCACGGTAAGATGCAAGGTCAAGACGAAGTGTACCTGATACTTTACTCATTGCTTTAATCTGAGCAGATCCACCTACACGAGATACAGAAGTACCCGCATCGATCGCTGGACGTACGCCAGAGAAGAATAGGTCAGATTGTAAGAAGATTTGTCCATCCGTAATAGAAATTACGTTTGTTGGGATGTATGCTGATACGTCCCCTGCTTGTGTTTCGATGAAAGGTAGTGCAGTTAAAGAACCGCCGCCTTTTGCATCACTTAATTTTGCTGCACGCTCTAATAAGCGAGAATGTAAGTAGAATACATCCCCTGGGTAAGCTTCACGACCTGGAGGACGACGTAATAGTAATGACAGCTCACGGTAAGCCGCTGCTTGTTTTGATAAGTCATCATATACTACTAATACGTGTTTACCATTGTACATGAACTCTTCACCCATTGTTACACCAGCGTAAGGAGCTAGGTATAATAATGGAGCTGGTTGAGAAGCAGATGCAGTTACAACGATTGTGTACTCTAATGCACCGTGCTTACGTAGTGTTTCTACTACGTTACGTACAGTTGATTCTTTTTGTCCAATTGCTACATAGATACAAATCATATCTTCATCTTTTTGGTTAATGATTGTATCAAGTGCAACCGCTGTTTTACCAGTTTGACGGTCACCAATGATTAACTCACGTTGACCACGGCCAATTGGTACAAGAGCATCGATCGCTTTAATACCTGTTTGAAGTGGCTCATGAACAGATTTACGATCCATTACACCTGGTGCTGGACTTTCGATTGGACGAGTGTTTGTTGTATTGATTGGGCCTAAACCATCAACTGGTTGACCTAATGGGTTTACAACACGACCAATTAGTTCTTTTCCTACCGGTACTTGCATGATGCGACCAGTACGACGAACTTCGTCACCTTCACGAATTTCTGTGTAAGGTCCTAAAATGATAATACCTACGTTGTTTTCCTCTAAGTTTTGTGCTAGTCCCATAACGCCGTTAGAGAACTCTACAAGTTCACCAGCCATAACGTTATCAAGACCATGAGCACGCGCGATACCGTCACCAACTTGGATAACTGTACCAACATCACTAACTTCGATTTCAGACTGATAGTTCTCGATTTGTTGCTTTATCAGTGCGCTAATTTCTTCAGCTCTGATGCTCATGTGCTTCACCCCTATCTATTCTTCATTAATTCACGCTGAATACGTGCTAATTTTCCTTGTAAACTTCCGTCATAAATGCGATTTCCAATACGTACTTTAATGCCGCCTAGTAAATCTTCATCTACAACATTTTTCACGCGAATTGCATCTTTTCCTGTTCTCTTCGCAAATGCTTCTGCAATGTTAAGCTTCTCTTCTTCTGATAGAAGACGAGTAGAATATACAGTTGCGTCCGCTACGTTACGTTCTTCATTAGCAAGAACAACATATTCATCTGCAATTTCAGGTAAGATATCAATGCGTTTGTTATCAATTAAAATATATAACGTATTTAAAATAGATTCAGAAACAGATCCGAATACGTTTGCAAGAAACGTTTTCTTTTGTTCCTTTGAAATGTTCGGTTGCGTTAAAAAGCTATGTAGTTCTCCGTTCTTTACATAAACGTTTTGTACAAGGCGTAATTCCTCTTCAAACATTTCTAATACGTGTTTTTCTTTAGCAATTTTAAAAAGAGCGACAGCATAACGTTTTGCTACAATCCCATTGCTCATCGCGCTTCTCCTACTTCTTTAATATAATCGCGAATTAACTTCACTTGATCTTCTTCTTTTAACTCTTTTTCAATTACTTTAGAAGCAATTTGAACAGATAAAGAAGCAACTTGTTCTTGTAAAGCAGCAATTGCTTGCTCTTTTTCGCGTTGAATTTCTTGTACAGCAGATGCTTTAATTGATTCTGCTTCTTCTTTCGCAGCAGCAACAATAACATCTTTTTGATCTACAGCTTGCTTTTTCGCTCTTTCGATTAACTCTTGTGCTTCAACACGTGATTGTTTTAACATTTCACGTTGTTCTTCTACTAATTTCTTCGCCTCAGCATTACTTCTTTCTGCAGCGTCGATTTCATTAGTAACATGCTCTTCACGTTCTTTCATAATTCCCATTAAAGGACCCCACGCAAATTTGCGTAGCATTACTAATAGAAGTAAGAAAATGAACAATGTATAAGCAATCGTTCCAAATGGAATGGCAGCACCTAATAATAAAGTTGGCACAAGGATTCACTCCCTTCAAAATATCTAAATTGATCATATGAAAAAAAAAGACATACGTTTCATTCATAAAGCAATGGCGAAGAAAGTTCGGAAAAACACTCTTCGCCATCTATGTAAGGGGAGTCTCCCTTATTTGTTCATTACGATGAATGCAATAACTACACCGATGATTGGAAGTGCCTCAACTAAAGCAACCCCGATGAACATAATTGTTTGAAGTGCGCCTTTTAATTCTGGTTGACGAGCAACACCTTCGATTGTACGTGATACGATAAGACCGTTACCAATACCTGCACCTAATGCTGATAAACCAATTGCAATTGCAGCTGCGATTACACCTAAACTCATTTAATTTGTCCTCCTTTGTATTATAAAAAAATAAATTTTTTCTTACTTAAATTATATTAATGGTCATGGCTTACTTTATGAGCCATATAAACCATCGTTAACATAACGAAAATAAATGCTTGGATTGATCCAACGAATACACTGAATCCCATCCATGCTAACATTGGTACAAGCGCACCTAATGCCCCAAGGACTGATGCTCCGCCCAACTTAGCAAGTAATCCTAATAAGATCTCACCTGCATAAATGTTACCAAATAAACGAAGACCTAACGTTAATGTGTTAGCAAACTCCTCAATAACCTTTAATGGGAATAAGAATTTCATAGGCTGGAAATAACCTTTTACGTACTCTTTCGTACCCTTCATCTTAATTCCATAATAATGGGTGAGGGTAACTACCATCACGGCTAATGTTAATGTAACTGCTGGATCAGACGTTGGTGATCTCCACCATGCAATATGTTCGCCAGCTTCAGTTGCTGAATACATGAATGGTAAACCAAGGAAGTTCGATACGATGATAAACATGATAAGCGTAACGCCAAGCGTTAAGAAACGTCCACCTGTTTTCCAGTCCATCGTACTATTGATAATCCCTTTCACGAAGTCAAACACCCATTCCATGAAGTTTTGCATCCCGGTTGGGCGAAGAGCTAAGCTGCGAGTTCCGATAACAGCGATTAAGAAAACAATAACTGCTGCTACAGTAACCATCATAACTGATGACAAATCGAACGTTAAACCTAGAAATTCAACTAATTTACCGTGTTCCACTAGTAATTCACCTCTCTTCCCTGCTCTTATACTCTAAATAAAGAAAATCTATGATCATGACAAGGTATCCTGTCAGCAATCCTACACCTAGGCCCCACATCGCGATTAACTCTTGATATTTGGCTGCAAATAAAATTAATAACCCAATCGTGGCGAATCTTGAATATGTACTTACCGCTGTTGCCTTGAACTTCACGTTTTCTCCATTTGTTACGCGATCTAGCAGCTTGTCTGTTCTACGTGCAATGATGCGCAAACTAAGAAAACTGAAAATCGTCCCGATAATCAGTCCAAGAAATACATCCTTGTAAGAGGTAAATCCCCATCCTAGCACTAGAAGCGCAAGCAAGTAGTACATATATTTCTTTTGTCTTTGGACAAGTCCATGTACGTCTATCATCATTGCTCTCCCGAATAGTAATGTCGAATGAGTCGAATCATTGCGTATACCCCTGTTCCTAGTCCGAGTAATAACCCTATAATAAGAAACAACGGAAACGTTCCAACCTTATTATCAATCCACTGCCCACCAAAGATTCCAACAAGAATAGAACCGACTAATTGAGCAAGAATACCTGACATTAAAGCATAAGCTTTTATATGGCTGCGATCGTTTTTTTGCAAGGATTCATCCCTCCAATATGTAACCCTCATTCACGATGTGTTAATAATAACTCATTTTTTTGCATAAATCCTATACAAAACAAAAAGTTTACATTTTCGTCACGGAATAGATGTAATTTTGTCACTGAAAGCCCTACCATCTATCCCCGTTGTTAGCATACAATAGGGTATTAACAGTGTCAACGAGAAATCGTAAAAAATCTAAAAATTTGAGTATTAGGCATTTCCTCCCAAAAATGAAAACGTTCCCCTTCTAAATACTGGTTACATATATGCAATTTCTAACAGTTTTCTCTTTATAAATAGAAGGAAATGTTCACAAGTTTGTCACTATTATATTTTCGAGATATAACGCTTTTCTTCCATAATATAGTGTTCCTCAGACGTAAGACTTCTATATTATATGTGAGGTGTATGCAACTTATGTTGTATATACGATGTATATTTATCCTCTCCCCCTCCCCTACTTGCTTACAACAAAAAAGACGAGCTGGGGAATCTCCCCTGCTCGTCAGTTGTCTTACTTCGTTCCGAATAAACGGTCACCAGCATCACCAAGACCTGGTACTACATATCCGTGGTCATTTAATTTCTCATCTAATGCTGCTACATAAATATCAACATCAGGATGTTCTTCTTGTACTACTTTTACCCCTTCTGGAGCTGCAACGATACACATTAATTTAATTTGTTTCGCACCGCGCTTTTTCAGAGAGTTAATTGCTTCAGCCGCAGAACCACCTGTTGCTAGCATCGGATCTAGTACGATAAAGTCACGCTCTTCTACATCCGTTGGAAGTTTCACATAGTATTCTACCGGTTGCAATGTTTTAGGGTCACGGTATAAACCAACGTGTCCTACTTTTGCTGCTGGAATTAATTTCAGAATTCCATCAACCATTCCTAAACCTGCACGTAAAATCGGAATTAAACCAAGTTTTTTACCAGCGATCACTTTTGTTGTCGCTTTGCTTACAGGTGTTTCAATTTCAATGTCCTTAAGTGGAAGGTCGCGAGTAATTTCGAAAGCCATTAAGCTTGCTACTTCGTCCACTAATTCACGAAAATCTTTCGTACCTGTATTCTTATCGCGAATATATGTAATCTTATGTTGAATTAACGGGTGATCAAATACATACAGTTTTCCCATGTGAATCTCTCCTTTAGATGATATTCATGCGTTTGCACGCTTTTTTACACTATTTACGATTGTAAAGAAAACGCTACTAATATTCAAGGGCAAATTTGGCAAAATCATGATTTTACGATGAATCTATCTAGTATCTTTACCAATTATGGGAGCTGTATCCTTCATTATATCGCCAAAATTTATTCATCATTTGTATACATACTTTAAAAATAATATATGTCCACAAAAAAGACCGCCAAAACAATTAAGTCTCAGCAGTCTTCTTCAATCTATTATAGATTTGGATACATTGTGAATTTGCTAGTTAACGCTTCTACACGCTTACGTACTTCTTCTAATGCAGCTTCATTTTCATGATTTTTTAATGTATAAGCAATAAGTGACGCAATTTCATCCATTTCTTCTAAACCGAAACCACGAGATGTTACAGCTGCTGTACCGATACGTACACCACTTGTTACAAATGGGCTTGCTGTTTCAAATGGAATTGTATTTTTGTTCACTGTAATACCAACTTCATCTAATACGTGCTCTGCTACTTTACCTGTGATTTCTAAGTTACGAACATCAATCAAGATTAAGTGATTGTCTGTTCCGCCAGAAACAAGTGTAAGTCCTTCTTTTTGAAGACCTTCAGCTAAGCGGTTCGCATTGTTAATGATATTTTGTGCATATGTTTTGAAATCCTCTTGAAGTGCTTCACCAAATGCAACAGCTTTTGCAGCGATTACGTGCATAAGTGGACCACCTTGAATACCAGGGAAGATTGATTTATCAATTTGTTTTGCAAATTGCTCTTCACATAAAATCATACCACCACGCGGACCACGTAACGTTTTATGTGTTGTCGTTGTAACGAAATGTGCATGTGGTACTGGATTTGGGTGTAAACCAGCAGCTACTAAACCAGCGATATGTGCCATATCAACCATTAAATAAGCGCCCACTTCATCTGCAATCTCACGGAATCGCTTGAAATCGATAACACGAGGGTATGCACTTGCACCTGCAACGATTAATTTTGGTTTATGTTCTTTCGCTTTTGCTAATACATCATCGTAATTAATACGGTGAGAGTCAGCATCCACGCCATATTCTACGAAATTATATTGTACTCCACTGAAGTTAACAGGGCTTCCGTGTGTTAAGTGACCACCATGAGATAAGTTCATACCAAGTACTGTATCGCCTTGCTCTAAAATCGTAAAGTATACTGCCATGTTCGCTTGTGCACCAGAGTGTGGTTGAACATTTACGTGCTCTGCGCCGAAAATTTCTTTCACGCGATTACGTGCGATATCTTCTACTACGTCTACGTGTTCACAGCCACCATAGTAACGTTTTCCAGGATATCCTTCAGCATACTTATTCGTTAAAACAGAACCTTGTGCCTCCATCACTGCTTCACTTACGAAGTTTTCCGAAGCAATTAACTCAATCTTTGAACGCTGTCTTCCTAGTTCTGCCTCAATTGCAGCAAATACCTTTTCATCTTGACGTTTTAAATGATCCACCAAAATCCCCCTTTTCTGAACGAATTACATCGATTCCCAACAGTTTTTTCTTATTTATTCAGAAAAAACGAAAATTCAGGTTGTAATTCTTTCGAACCTTCATGTTTTCAACTACATTCTAACATGACTTTCTATATCATAAAAGAAAAAAAAGACCGAAAATCGGTCTTTTCTTTCTTCTATTATAAAGTCAGACAACATACCTTTTATCTTATGATAAACAGTTACTATATGACTTCCTAATTTCTCATATTTAACGGCAAGTGGTAGTCTCTTCCACTGCCGCATAGACAGCACGTGCTCCACCAATTAGTTTTCCACGTGTTTTGGCCATCGTTACATGCGCACTTCCAATTTCCTTCACACTTGTACGAACCGGAACAGCTACATGCTTTAAATGCATACCGATAAATGTATCACCAATATCCATTCCTGCATCAGCTTTAATAAACTCAACTACTACCGGATCTTTCAAATTGTGATACGCGTATGTCCCCAATGCACCACCTGCTGATCTAACAGGCGTAACTGTTACAATTTCAAATTGATATTTTATCGCTACTTCTCTCTCAACTACTAAAGCACGGTTTAAATGCTCACAACATTGAAACGCTAATTCAATACCTGTTTGCTCTTGAAATTGTTTTAACTCAGAGAAAATCGCCTCTGCTACTTCCATCGTTCCTGATGTTCCAATTCTTTCGCCTAGCACTTCGCTCGTGCTACAACCCACTACAAAAATTTGACCGCTTTGTAATGAAGCTTGTTCTTGGAAATCAGAAAGCGACATTTGTAGCTGTTCTCTTACCTTTACGATTTCTGTCATTACGCCTCTTCCTTTCACAGGTTGGTTCACCAAATTATATTTCACACTACTGATAGTTAGAATCTATTACTTTGTTTCGTATGTTTTAATTTTTCCTACACGGTTTTCGTGACGACCACCTTCATAGTCAGTTGTTAACCAGATTTTCGCGATATCACGCGCTAGACCAGCACCAATTACACGCTCACCCATCGCTAGCATGTTAGTGTCATTATGCTCTCTCGTTGCTTTCGCGCTGAAAGTATCATGAACTAACGCACAACGGATACCATTTACTTTGTTTGCTGCGATTGACATACCAATGCCTGTCCCACAAACTAAAATACCACGATCTACTTCACCATTCGCTACCATTTCAGCTGCTGGAAACGCAAAGTCAGGGTAATCAACAGAACCAGCTTCACATTCACAACCTAAATCAATATATTCAATATTTAACTCTTCTAATAAACTTACAAGTTCTTTGCGGATATTCATACCGCCGTGATCAGATGCTATTACTACTTTCATTTTTACCCCTCCAAAGTTTCAATCAATTATCTTCATTTCACACTCGCTACCTCACATAGGAAGAAGTGATCTCCAATATCGTATTATACACGAAACATCAACCTACTGAATGTTTTTTCAGTAAAGTTTGTACAAGTTTTTCCATCTCATCTAACGTTTCTTTATAAATAGAAAGCGAGCCTCCAAATGGATCTGAAATGTCCTTGCCTATACCTTCAGTTAATCCATATAATGTATTTAATTTCTTTTCAACGCTCGGATAATGCCCAAGTACAATTTGCTTATGGTTTTCTGTCATCGTTACGACAATATCAGCCCAATCAAGCAAAGTTTCATTTATTTGCTGCGCCGCATGATCAATTAAAATTCCTTTTTCAGCTAAAGCTTCCTTCGCATGTACCGATGCATCGCTCCCAGGATAGGCGAAAACACCAGCAGATTGCACTTCAAACTTATCTCCTCCGTGATGACGAAGCAACGCCTCAGCCATTGGACTACGACATGTATTGCCAGTACAAACAAATAACACTCGTTTCATTCAAACCCACCCCTATATTCGATTTCTTACCATTCATCATAACTTACATTAGAATAGAACAAAAGAAATGTGAATATACAAAAGGCGCATTTCTCTTATATTTTTTCTAAGAAAAATGCGCCTTATCCACATATATGTGAAACCCTATTTCCAAGTGCCTAGAGTATTTTAACATACATACTGAACACGCAACAAAAATAAGGAATCCATTTCATACGAAACGGATTCCTCTTATATTGCAATTATTTCATTGTAACTTTCATTACTTCTGTTGAACCTTTTGTAGCTGCTACGCCTACAGTTGTCTTAATAGACTCAGCTG
Source organism: Bacillus sp. HMSC036E02 (assembly GCF_001836235.1). Lineage (NCBI taxonomy): Bacteria > Bacillati > Bacillota > Bacilli > Caryophanales > Bacillaceae > Bacillus > Bacillus sp. HMSC036E02. The sequence goes on from NZ_KV827880.1 coordinate 18,222, forward strand.
CATCTGTGTTTGTAATAACAATTGGAGTAATTGTGCTTTTCGCTTTTTCACGGATTAATTCTAAGTCGAATGAGATTAATTTATCTCCAGCTTTTACAGCTTGGCCTTCAGAAACGTGAGCTTCGAAACCTTCGCCTTCCATTTTTACAGTTTCTAATCCAACGTGGATTAAAATTTCTGTACCGTTTTTCGCTTTAATTCCGATAGCATGTTTTGTGTGGAATAATTGTACGATTTCACCATCAACTGGAGATACAACTACACCTTCAGTAGGATCGATTGCAACACCGTCACCCATCATACGACCAGCAAATACTGGATCTGGTACTTCTTCAATATTTTTCACTGCTCCAGTTAATGGAGCTACGATTGTTTCTTCATTTGTTTTTGAACCAAGACCGAATAATTTTTTAAACATAGGATAGTCCTCCTTATAATTTACCTAAAAGTTTATAGGGCAATCCCTAGTAAAGCTCGGGATACATGTAAGACTTCATACTTCGAATATTATACTGTAAAAACGCTTTCGAAATAAATTACGTCATTACTAATAGACTCTTATTGTAGCGCTTCACAAAATTCCAGTCAATTCTGATTGTCTGAATAACAAATAGAAGTTAACTTCTATTTATATTTTCTCTTTTTTTGCCCAACTTGTCTAGAGGTCTTTACTACATTTTATTTTTTGTTGTTAATTTGTAAAATTTAATTCAAACTTTTTTCAAAATCCACTTGACTAAAGTAAGTAACTATTTTATTATTACTTACGTAAGGTAAGTTAATAACTTTTAGGAGGTTTTTAAAAATGATGGATTTCGGTCTACTTATTATTCGTCTTATTATAGGAATTACATTCATGGGTCATGGCGCTCAAAAATTATTTGGTTGGTTCGGCGGTTACGGTTTAAAAGGAACAGGTGGCTGGATGGAGTCAATCGGTTTACGTCCTGGTGTATTTATGGCATTTATGGCTGGCGCAACTGAATTACTAGGTGGTTTCTTATTTGCATCAGGTATTTTCATTGTAGTTGGTTCATTATTTATCGTTGGAACAATGTTAATGGCTATCTTCACTGTTCACGGAAAAAATGGTTACTGGGTAACACAAAACGGATATGAATATAACTTAATGTTAATCGCTGTCGCTGTTGGTGTAGCTTTAATCGGACCTGGCGCATACGTTTTACTTTAATTTTTATCTCAAATTTGAGATTCTTGAAAAAAGAACTTACTTCATTACAATTGAAGTAAGTTCTTTTTATGAAACAAAATATTATTTCCAGCAGGATTTTCTCATCGTTATCTTGTAAACAAACAATAAGTATTCATATTTAGAAAGGGGATTACAAGCATGTTATCCATTAATCCAAATGAACAAACTGAAAAAGATAATTACAAATTACTTACTGGAAGTATCATCCCTCGTCCTGTCGCATTCGTTACTTCTGTAACAAAAGAAGGCGTACTAAACGGAGCACCATATAGTTATTTCAATATTGTCGCTGCTAATCCACCACTTATCTCAGTATCTGTACAACGAAAAGCCGGAGAAAGAAAGGACACTTCCCGAAACGCAATTGAAAAAGGAGAATTTGTCGTACATATTTCTGACGAATCATATGTAGCAGCAATTAACGAAACAGCAGCTAACCTCCCGCCAAATGAAAGTGAAATTGAACTAGCAAAACTAACACCAATCGAAAGTGAAGTCATCTCTGTTCCAGGTGTAAAAGAAGCAAATATTCGAATGGAATGCGTATTAGAACGTGCAATTCCACTTGGCGGAACGGAAGACTCACCAGCTTGTGATCTACTAATTGGACGCGTCGTTCGTTTCCACGTTGCCGAACATCTATATGAAAAAGGGCGCATTCACGCCGAAGGACTCAAACCAATAAGCCGCCTAGCAGGACACAACTATGCAAAATTAGGAGAACAATTTGAATTGGTTAGGCCAATCTAAAAGCGGAAGCGGCTCGTTCAGAATCGCAGGACACTTCATGCGAAGAGCTTGTCGCTGGAGCTGGATATATTTAAAAGCAAGGCGGCTAGATTCCTCCCATCACTCAAATATAAAATCCCCTGCTTTTTAGCAGGGGATTTTATCATTGTAATTCTTCCTTCTTTTCCTCTAAAGTAGGCATTTTCTCTTTTTTCGGCTTCCCTAGCTTAATTACGAAGAAGTATAGGGAAAGCAATGTAATAAGAAAAACAATTAAAAACGGGTACGGAGAGTAAAAGGCACGCGCCGCCTCAGTCTTTCCCGCAACAAATTTCAATGACTCAATATCTAAAAACTCAGCAAACATTTGTACACCGAGCATACTAAACCAAAAAACAAAAAAACTAATAATAATACCAAAAACTTGCTTCAATCTCGTCATTCATCTCATCCTTTCTATATCTGTAATTTTTAGCGCAATAAATATAGTACAAACAAAATATTCACAGAAAGGAACTATCTCACCATTCACGAATTAACTTAATCCAACCTAACATCGAAATTTGCAAAATAATACCCCAAATTATAAGTCTTCTTAGCCATCGAGGATAGAAGGTTAAAAATTTAACATACCATTCCAATAGCTTGTTCATAATTCCCTCCTACATAAAATTATATAGGAAAAAGGATATATAATCCAAACCCAACCAAAATGATACCACCTACTATCTCACCATATGTACCGAGCATATCTTTCGCATGTCTCCCAATTAATAAACCCATCCACGCTAATAACATGCTAACAAATCCAAAAAGTAAAATCGTAATAATTGTTTGTGCCCCATAAATACCAAGACTAAGTCCTACTGAGAAACTATCTATACTGACGCCAAATGCAAATACGAATAAACTAATTCCAATAGGGGCTGTTCTAGTCTCTTCATTTTGTAAAATGCTCGAATATACGATATAAAACCCTAGTCCGATTAATAAAATAGCACCCGCAAAATGTGCGATATCTCCATACTTCTCTGATAAAAAACGACCTAGTACCATTCCTATAAACGGCATAATAATATGAAATATCCCTATCGTCATACCAATATACAGGATTTGTCTTAACTTTAGGGGTATCATCCCCATACCAAGACTCACCGAGAACGCATCCATCCCTAAGGCGAATGCCATAATTATTAAAGGTATTAGCTGTTCAAACGTCATTCATGCCCCTCCTTGGACGTGCTACTTCACAATATGCTTATCCAAGGAGAAATATTCTGTTTGCTAATCTTACCTTATCATTCAATAATAATATGATGTCCTGCCGCTTTTGTTAAACGATTCATAATTGCATTCCCTATTCCTTCATTAGGGAATGACTCACTAAAAATAACATCCACTTCACTTGCATCAAATGTTCTAAGTACATCATATAATTTAGTCGCAACACTAGCTAAGTCACTTCTAACACCACAAGATAATATAACATCTGCACTATATACATGCTGATACTCTTCTGTCGTTAATACGCCTACTTTAAATCCTTCTTCCTTTTTCTCATCCACAAGATGCTGAATAAACTCACGTGAACCCTCAACAATACTAAGTGGTGCTTTCGGCGCATAATGTGTGTATTTCATTCCAGGCGATTTCGGTTTTTCCTTCTCATCCTTTAAAGCTGGATCTAAAGAAACAGTACCTATCACCGCTTCTAATTGTTCTTTCGTAATCCCACCTGGACGTAATATTGTTGGAACCGCGCTTGTACAATCAATTACAGTTGATTCAACGCCTACTCCAGTTGCACCACCATCAACAATACCTGCAATCTTCCCATTCAAATCTTCATATACGTGAGAAGCTAATGTTGGACTTGGACGCCCTGAACGATTCGCACTTGGTGCTGCAACAGGTACATTCGCCTCTTCAATAAGAGCAAGTGCAATTGGATGATCAGGCATTCTTACTCCAACCGTATTAAGTCCTGCCGTCACCTTCTGTGAAATCCCTTCTTTTCTCGGCAAAATAATTGTTAATGGTCCTGGCCAAAAATGCGCCATTAACTTCTCTGCAACTGGTGGAATTTCTTTCACAATCCCATCTAACTGAGATTTTGTACCTATATGGACAATGAGTGGATTATCACTCGGTCTTCCTTTCGCTTCGAAAATTTTCGCGATTGCTTCATCATCCATCGCATTTGCACCTAACCCATATACTGTTTCCGTAGGGAAAGCCACCGCCTCATTTTCTCTTAATAATTTTGCTGCTTCTTGTAACTGTGGATAATATTTTTTTCTTTCCACAACATTATCCACAACCCACATGTTTGTATGCATTTTTTTCCACGTCCTTTTCTACCCTTAAATACTTGTATATTTTTAGTTTACTATGAGATTTATCCAAAAGACAAACAAGGTTTATCCACAAAATGTGGATAAACCTAATTAATCCGTGGATAACTTTGTGAATAGCTGACAATTTAGTATTATTGCATTCTGCTCTTTTATATTTTTACAAAAATGTTCTAGTTGTTGAATTCCCTCTGGAACCTCATCCTTTTCTATAGTAAAAAAGTCAAAAAATTGAAAGATCGGTACAGATTGTGGATGATTTGTTAGTAAGTACAATTGTTGAACACTTTTTTCTTTCATATACTGCAAAAACATTTCGAAAAAATATAAGAAAGTCTGTTTATCCACATGAGGTGTGAATAAACAAGAACGAATAAGCACATCTTCCCCACTTTGTTCATAACCAATTACAGCTCGTATCTCTTCCGCCTCTTCCAAAATCATAAATTGTGCGTACAACTCATTTATTTTATCATCTTTTTTATTAGCTTGTCCGAAAAAAGAATGTAATCTTTCCACATCTGCTTTCGTAGCAAAATACACTTTCTTCATAATAAATCCCTCCTCATTTTTATATATGAAGAGGGATTTATTAATAGTACTATTTAGAGAATAAAGATGTAAAAGCTTCTACAATAAACAATTTAACTTCTGGCTTTTCTTCTTCCTCTTCTACTTTTACATACTCATTTTGTTTTTCTTGTTTTTTCTCCACAGGCTTCTCCACTTTTTCCACAGTTTTCATTTCTTCTTTACTTACAGGCTGCTCTTCGACTTTTGTTTCATTTTTTACTACTTTCTTTTCAGAAGCTGTTACTTTTTTTACTACTTCCTGCTTTACAGCTTTCGTTTCTTTTACCTTATCTACTTTCTTCTCTTCTTTATCTATTACTTCCTCATCTAGTTGTTTCACCTGCTCCTCTTCAGGAGATTCCGCCTTCACAACGTGCTCTTCTTTTCTTACAGCTGTCCCGCTCGAAAAATCTAAGAAACACATTGGTGGAAATAATACACACCACCAGTTCGCCCCTTCACCTTCTCCAATTGTGATTAATACTGCTTCATATTCTCCTGCTGGATAAATAAAATTCCCGTATACCTTTGTAGGAAACTTTACATTCTTACTAAATTTCACTTGAAATGAATCTTTACTTCCTTCTCTTTTTAACGTATTTTCCACCGTTTTCTCGATTTCTGGAATATGACTTTGAATTACTTTGCGTGCCTCTTCAAATGAAGTTAAATCCGCTACCCACCCATCAATTTGTGCTTTTACTTCATCACGCACTTTACGTTTCAATGCCTGGTCTTTATCTGAATCACTATTTGCTAAAATTCGTAATCGAACGGCCTCTTTCGGAATAACTGAAGGCCCTTTCGCATCAGCTTTCATATATCCAAACTGCACAAGTAACTGTGCACCAATTAATAGTATAAGAAGATAAGCAATAACTTGTTTTTTCATTTCCTCCACCGTCCCTTCTACAAACAGTGTGGACAGACTTTCATCTTTCTAAACTATTAAATTCAAAATCTATATGAATTTTTCCACAAAAAAATAGAGTAAGGTGTGAACCTTACTCCATCTCTGCAAATACCATACGATCTTTTCCGTTAATATCGAAAACAACCTCAACATGAGCATGTGGAAAAGCTTGTTGTAACAATCTTTTTACATCCTCACCTTGTCCTACTCCAATTTCAAACGCCACAATCGCTTTCTTCTGCAACACATTCGGCAATTCTTCCATAAAACGGCGATAGAAATCTAATCCGTCTTCACCACCAACAAGTGCTCTCTTCGGCTCATGCTCTTTCACAACAGGAGAAAGACCACGCCAATCCTCTTCCGGTATATATGGAGGATTTGAAACAACAACATCTAGCTTTTGACCCGTTTTATGAAATGGTGACAATAAATCACCGTGATAGAACGTTACTTCTGCACCTAAAGCTTTTGCATTTTCTTTTGCAACTTCAATCGACTCTTGTGCAATATCTACTGTATAAACATGAAGATTTTCATTTTCTAAAGCAAGCGTAATAGAAATCGTTCCACTACCTGTACCTATATCTGCTACATGTAGTTTCTCATCACCAAAATGGCGCTCGATTCTTTCTAATACTCCCACTATAAGCTCTTCTGTTTCCGGTCTTGGTATTAATACTTCTTCATTCACAAAGAAAGACCGTCCATAAAACATTTCATAACCAATCATATATTGAATAGGAATACCTTCTACATGCTTGTGGATAAACTCCGTAAAGCTTTTCTCTTGATCCTCAGTTATTTCTTCACGCATATTCATAAGTAATCCTGTTCTGTTCACCTTTAATACATGACAAAGGACAATTTCTCCCGCATTTTCATCTCGTCCATTTTCCTGTAAAAAAGAAGAAGCCCATTTCAGGGCTTCATAGACACGCATTACTCAGCTGCCTCCATCTTTTGAGCCTGATCTTCCATCACTAAGGCATTGATGAAATCATCTAACTTACCTTGTAAGATTTGATCTAGCTTTTGAATCGTTAAACCGATTCGATGGTCTGTAACACGGTTTTGCGGGAAGTTATACGTACGAATACGCTCTGAACGATCTCCCGTACCAACAGCTTGTTTACGGTTTTGATCATACTCAGCTTGCGCTTCTTGTCTAAACTTATCATAAACACGTGCGCGTAATACTTTCATCGCTTTTTCTTTATTCTTGATCTGTGATTTCTCATCCTGACAAGATACAACTACACCAGTCGGTAAATGCGTTAAACGCACCGCTGACATCGTTGTATTAACGCTCTGTCCACCAGGTCCACTAGAAGCGAATGTATCAACACGAACATCTTTCTCATGAATATCAATTTCTACTTCTTCTGCCTCTGGTAATACAGCTACAGTTGCTGTAGATGTATGAATACGTCCACCAGATTCCGTTTCAGGAACACGTTGGACACGGTGAGCACCATTCTCGAATTTCAGCTTCGCGAAAGCACCTTTACCATTAATCATAAAGATAATCTCTTTATATCCACCTAACTCTGTATAGCTAGCCTCAATAATCTCCGTTTTCCAGCCCTGTACCTCAGCGTAACGGCTATACATACGGTATAAGTCACCAGCAAATAAAGCTGCCTCGTCTCCACCAGCAGCTCCACGAACCTCAACGATAACGTTCTTATCATCATTAGGGTCTTTTGGAACAAGTAAAATTTTCAGACGCTCTGATAATGTTTTATCTTGTGATTCTAACTCAGAAACTTCTTCTTTTACCATTTCACGCATTTCTGCGTCTAACTTATCTTCTAACATTGCTTTCGCATCTTTTAATTGCTCACGAACATCCTTATACTCACGATACACCTCTACCGTTTCCTGTATATCAGACTGTTCCTTTGAATATTCACGAAGCTTATTTGAATCACTAATAATCGCTGGATCACTTAACAATTCATTTAACTTCTCATAACGATTTTCTACAGCTTGCAAACGATCTAACACATCATTCACCTCTACATCCTAGTATCTAATACAAATAGTATATGGTACTTACTCAAAAAAACGCAAATTATATTTAAAAGCGCAAGCGGCTCGCTCAGAATCGTAGGCCATTGGAGCTCTCGACCTTGAAGCGCTTTTTGCTTCGA
>NZ_KV827880.1:26259-27660 GCF_001836235.1 Bacillus sp. HMSC036E02
TTGAAGCGCTTTTTGCTTCGAGCGAGAGAGCGAAATGGCCGGAGATTCTAGCCGCTGGAGCTAGATAATATATTTAAAAGTGGCGGTGGCTCTTTCAGCTCTGACCAGCTAAGGTTCTTTCGACCTAAAGGTGCTTTTTACCTTTTGGGCGGAAGGTTCTTAGATGCGAAGAGCTAGCCACCAGAACTAGATATATTTAAAAGCGTAAGCGGCTCACACCGCTCATTCTCTCTATTTTGAAAAAAACCCGCCTTGCGCAGCGAGTTTTACTTATCTTTGTTTGCAGGTACTGCATGACAATGACGACAACGCGGTTCATACGATTCTGAAGCTCCAACTAAAATAATTGGATCATCAAATGCCGCTGGTTCTCCATCAATTAATCGTTGTGTACGACTTGCTGGAGATCCACATACAGAACATACTGCTTGTAGTTTTGTTACATGTTCAGCAATCGCCATCAGCTGAGGAACTTGTCCAAATGGTAGACCACGGAAATCTTGGTCTAAACCAGCTACAATGACACGATAGCCACGATTTGCCAATACTTGCACCACTTCCACAATGTCCCCATCAAAAAATTGCACCTCATCGATTGCAATAACATCCAGCTCTTCTGTAATATGTTCAAATATATCCTTTGAAGCTGAAACAGGAACTGCTTTTACCTTTAATCCATTATGTGATACTACATCTTCTTCACTATATCGATTATCAATACATGGTTTAAATACAATTGCATGTTGTTTTGCAAATTGCGTACGGCGCACACGGCGGATTAGCTCTTCTGACTTGCCAGAAAACATACTACCGCAAATCACTTCAATCCAGCCATTTTGATTTATTAAGTACATGAAGCTCTCCTTTCATCTACTTTTCAGTTAAAAGTAGGGTAAAGGTATAATATTTTCGCAAAAAAAACAGACAAGCGAATACATACACTTGCCTGTTTTATGTTTTTATTACTTAAGACCGTATTTCTTATTGAAGCGGTCAACGCGTCCGTCTGCAGTAGCAAACTTCTGACGTCCAGTGTAGAATGGGTGAGAATCAGAACTGATCTCAACTTTTAGTAATGGATAAGTGTTACCATCTTCCCACTCAACAGTTTCGTTAGATCCTTTAGTAGATCCGCTTAAGAATTTGAAGCCTGTGTTTGTGTCCATGAATACAACTTTCTTGTAATCTGGGTGAATTCCTGCTTTCATTCTTTTCATCTCCTTCCGCCCTGAATCATTTTCGAAACAGAGTTTTTCATCTTCAGCTGCATACACAACTATATTGATGAAACACATATGATGAAATTATAACAAGGCTAACTTCATTTTGCAACTACCTGTTTTTGTCTTTTTAATTTTAAAAGCGCAAGCGGCTCGTTCAGAATGGGAGGGGGATGGAGCT
>NZ_KV827880.1:27760-38465 GCF_001836235.1 Bacillus sp. HMSC036E02
CGTAGAGGCGCTTTTTGCCTCGTAGGAAGACGCGAAGCCACCGACCATTCTAGCCGCTGGAGCTGGATATTAAATTTAAAGTGGAGGTGGCTCGCTCAGCTCTGACCAGCTAAGGTTCTTTCGCCCTAAAGGTGCTTTTTACCTTTCGGGCGGAAGGTTCTTAGATGCGAAGAGCTAGCCACCGGAACTGGATATTATCTTAAAGTGGAGACGGCTCGTTCAGAATCGCAGGGCACTTTCAACTCTCGACCTTGAAGCGCTTTTTGCTTCGAGCGAGAGAGTGAAATGACCGGAGATTCTAACCGCTGGAGCTGGATATTAACTTAAAAGTGTAGACGGCTCGTTTAGCTCTGACTGGCTAAGGTTCTCTCACTTATCTCTCTCTTTAATATCACCTAAACAGCATAAAAAACTCGCTTACTATAAAATAAGCGAGTCCTGATTTTTTCCCTTTACTTAGTTGTTACATACCTTTTTGAGTCTGCAACAATGTTTTGTAAAAACTCTTCATTTGTCTTCGTTTGACGAAGCTTACGTAAGAAACTTTCAACGAAGTCTGGTGTATCACGCATTGTTTTACGAATGCCCCATAACTTGTCTAAATGTTCTTTTGGAATTAATAGATCTTCTTTACGTGTACCAGAACGACGAATATCGATCGCCGGGAAGATACGACGTTCAGCTAATGAACGATCTAAGTGAAGTTCCATATTTCCAGTTCCTTTAAATTCCTCGTAAATAACATCGTCCATACGGGATCCTGTATCAACAAGGGCTGTTGCTAAAATTGTTAAGCTACCGCCTTCTTCAATATTACGCGCAGCTCCAAAGAAACGCTTCGGTCTATGAAAGGCAGCTGGATCGATACCACCTGATAATGTTCTACCACTTGGTGGAATAACGAGGTTGTAAGCTCGAGCTAAACGGGTAATACTATCCATTAAAATGATAACATCTTTCTTGTGCTCTACAAGACGCATCGCACGTTCTAACACAAGCTCAGCTACTTTAATATGATTTTCTGGCACTTCATCAAAAGTAGAACTTACAACATCTCCTTTAACAGAACGTTCAATGTCTGTTACTTCCTCTGGACGCTCATCAATTAAAAGTACAATTAATTCTGCTTCCGGATGATTTGTTGTAACACTATGCGCGATTTCTTTTAATAGACTTGTTTTACCAGCCTTTGGAGGCGCAACAATTAAACCACGTTGTCCAAATCCAACTGGTGCGATTAAATCCATGATGCGTGTCGGTAACTTTTTAGGTTCCGTTTCCAATTTCATTTGGCGATCTGGGTATAATGGTGTTAATGCAGGGAAATGCACACGCTCTTTTGCTGAATCTGGATCATCTCCGTTTACAGCTTCAACTTGTAATAACCCAAAATAGCGTTCATTTTCTTTCGGAGGTCGTACTTTACCAGAAACCTTATCTCCATTACGTAAATCGAAACGACGAATTTGCGAAGCTGAGATATAAATATCTTCTGAGCTTGGAGAATAGTTGATAGGACGTAGGAATCCAAATCCTTCTGATTGAATAATTTCTAATACGCCTTCCATGAAAAAGAAACCTTCTTTTTCTGCTCGAGCTTTCAAAATAGAAAAAATTAACTCTTTTTTCGTTAACTTGCTATAATACGAAATCTTAAATTCTTTCGCAAGCTCGTATAACTCTTTTAATTTCATGTTTTCTAATGCTGCAATTGACAAATTCATTCAGACACCACACTTTAACGTTATTCTCTTTTTTCATGGGTAAAGGGAAAAAATACGGAAGGCAAATAATTAATAATGAAAGGCAATAAGTTCAAGTAGGGTAATATTCACTATTGTAACCCTTTTATCTAGTTTTAATCAATACGTTGGAACACAAATACAAGAAGCGAAGACAAGAAAATTCGTCTTCGCTTCTTATTTAATTTAGTTCCAGCTCCGATAGTTAGAAAAGTCGACCATTTTAACCTTTCTGAGCGAGCCGCTTGCACTTTTTATTTAATCCAGCTTCAGCAGCTAGAATGGTCAGTCATTTCACCCCTTCCTGCGAGGCACAAAACGCCTCTTCGTCAGGAGTTCCAATGCCTTCCCCTTCTGAGCAAGCCACCTCCGCTTTTTACTTAATCCAGCTTCAGCAGCTAGAATGGTCGGTGGCTTCACTTCTTCCTACGAGGCAAAAAGCGCCTCTACGTCAGAAGCTCCATCCCCCTCCCATTCTGAACGAGCTGCTTACGCTTTTTATTTAATAACCAAGTTTGGTTTTTTATTCAAGCTATGACGACCATCTACGAAGCGAACTGTGCCTGATTTTGCGCGCATAACAAGGGATTGCGTTGTTCCTACGCTACCTTTAAATTGAACACCGCGTAATAGTTCTCCATCTGTTACGCCTGTTGCTGCAAAGATTGCATCGTCACCTTTTACTAAGTCCTCCATACGAAGGATACGATTAATGTCTTCTATACCCATTTTTTTACAACGCGCTAATTCAGCTTCGTTTTGTGGCAATAGTTTTCCGTGAATTTCTCCACCTAAACATTTTAAAGCAACTGCTGCTAATACACCTTCAGGTGCTCCACCAGATCCAAATAAAATATCTACACCTGTACGATCAAACGCTGTATTAATCGCTCCAGCTACATCTCCATCATTAATCAATTTAATGCGCGCACCAGCTTTACGAATTTCTTCGATAATTTCTTGATGACGTGGACGATTTAAAACTGTCGCTACAACATCTTCAATATCTTTATTTTTCGCTTTCGCAACTGCACGTAAGTTATCAATAATAGGCGCATCAATGTCTACCGCCCCAACTGCTTCTGGGCCAACCGCGATTTTATCCATGTACATGTCAGGGGCATGTAACAAATTACCGTGGTCTGCAATTGCAATAACAGCAAGAGCATTCCAGCCACCAGCTGCTACGATGTTTGTCCCTTCTAAAGGATCAACCGCAACGTCTACACGTGGTCCATATCCTGTACCTAATTTCTCTCCGATATATAGCATTGGTGCTTCATCCATCTCACCTTCACCAATTACAACTGTACCTTTCATCGGAATTGTATCAAATACATCACGCATAGCTGATGTTGCTGCACCGTCTGCCTCATCCTTTTTCCCGCGCCCCATCCAACGCGCTGATGATAAAGCTGCAGCCTCTGTTACACGTACTAACTCCATAGATAAACTTCTTTCCACGATAATCCCTCTCCTTTAAGTCTTTATATTTCTGCCGTATTTTGTGAATCGTGTTTTTCTATAAAGTGTACTTCCGCAAGTAGTGATGCTTCGCTTCCCCCTTGCGGAAGTATCACTTATGCGTTCTTCATTTCTTCAATTTCTTGCTTTGTCATTTGTTCTCGCCAAATGTTTGCTCCAAGCCCTTTAAGCTTGTCCACTATATTCTCATAACCTCGATCAATATGCTCAAGTCCTGTTACTTCTGTAATTCCATCTGCCATTAATCCTGCAATAACAAGTGCCGCTCCCGCTCGTAAATCACTCGCCTTCACTTTTGCACCTTGCAATAATACAGGACCAGTTACAATTGCCGAACGACCCTCTACTTTAATTTGAGCATTCATACGACGTAATTCATCAATGTGTTTGAAACGGGCACCGTAAATTGTATCTGTTACAACTCCCGTCCCGTGCGCCTTTGTTAAAAGCGTCGTAAACGGCTGTTGTAAATCCGTTGGAAAACCTGGATATACAAGCGTTTTGATATCAACTACTTTTAACTTTCTATTACCGTTCACCGTAATTTGATCATCGTTCGTTTCAACTTGAACACCAGCTTCTCTTAGCTTTGCAGTAACTGATTCTAAATGCTGAGGAATAACATTATCAACCGTTACTTCTCCTCCTGATGCAGCTCCTAGAATCATATACGTACCAGCTTCAATACGATCTGGGATGATAGTATGGTGACAACCATGTAAAGAGTCCACACCATCTATTCGGATTACATCTGTACCAGCACCTTTAATACGTGCCCCCATGCTTGTTAACAATGTAGCTACATCAATAATCTCGGGCTCTTTCGCTGCATTTTCAATAACAGTTCTACCTTTTGCTCGTACAGCTGCTAGCATAATATTAATCGTAGCTCCTACACTAACAACATCTAAATAAATACGTGCCCCGCGTAGCTCATCTGCTCTTAAATAGATGGCACCTTGTTCATTCGTAACATGTGCACCTAGCGCTTCAAACCCTTTAATATGCTGATCAATCGGCCTCGGTCCTAAATGACATCCACCCGGAAGCCCAATAACAGCTTTTTTAAAACGGCCAAGCATTGCACCCATTAAATAATAAGAAGCGCGCAATTTTTTCACTTTTCCATTTGGCAAAGGCATTGCAACCATGTTAGAAGGATCGACTACCATCTCCTCCTCCTGTCCATAAGTTACTTTCCCTCCAATTTCCTCTAGTAAGTCTCCTAACATTTTCACGTCCGAAATATTAGGGACACCACCAATAGTTACTGGAGTATCTGCTAAAATTGTCGCTGGAATTAATGCAACGGCACTGTTCTTTGCACCACTTACTCGAATTGTTCCATTTAAAGCTCTTCCGCCTTCAATTAGCAATTTTTCCATATTGAGCTCCCTTCTTGTGAATGTATTTACTTTCTATCTTTTTATAGAAAGCTCCCCTTAAGAATCTCAATTACTCTTTCCATCCCAAAACTCAATAAATAGGAAACCATTATCTTCATTTCTCCTGTAGCACGAATAGATAAAGATCAACTATTCATCGAATTCACTTTATCAATTTAGATACGTTATCACATTTATTAATAGGACTATGCACATTATTTTCTATTTAAAAACAAAAATGATAAAATCTTTAGACTTGTTCACGCTTTCATTATACAACGAAAGGAAACCGTCTAAAAGACTAGACGGTTTCCAAAACGGAATTTTATTCTTACGCTTTACCGTTAGAACCGAATTCGCGAATTTTACCAATAACAGTTGCTTTGATAGCGTCGCGGCCAGGTCCGATAAATTTACGAGGATCGTAAACTTCTTGGTCTTTGTTTAATACTTCACGAACAGCTTTTGTAAACTCGATTTGGTTCTCAGTGTTTACGTTGATTTTTGAAGTACCTAAAGAGATAGCTTTTTCGATATCAGCAGTTGGGATACCAGTACCACCATGTAATACTAAAGGTACGCCAGTGAAGTCACGAACTTGTTCCATTTCAGCGAATCCTAAGTTAGGCTCACCTTTGTAAGGACCGTGTACAGAACCTAAAGCTGGAGCTAGGCAATCGATACCTGTTGCTTCAACAAGGTGCTTACACTCTGCTGGGTCAGCGTAAATTACGCCTTCAGCGATTACGTCGTCTTCTTGTCCGCCAACTGTTCCAAGCTCAGCTTCAACAGATACGTTACGAGCGTGTGCGTATTCTACTACTTGTTTAGTAGTTTCAACGTTTTCTTCGAATGGGTGGTGAGAAGCGTCGATCATTACAGATGTGAAACCTGCATCGATTGCTTCTTTACATTTTTCGAAGCTTGAACCATGATCAAGGTGAATCGCTACAGGAACAGTGATGTTCATTTCTTCGATTAAAGCTTTAACCATAGCTACAACTGTTTTGAAACCAGTCATATGACGAGCTGCACCCTCAGATACACCTAGGATTACAGGAGATTTTTCTTCTTCCGCAGCAGCTAAGATAGCTTGAGTCCACTCTAAGTTGTTCATGTTGAATTGACCAACTGCGTATTTTCCTTCTAGTGCTTTGTTTAGCATTTCTTTCATAGAAACTAAAGGCATGGTGAATCCTCCTAAAAAACGTTTTTTGTATCCGATAAGTTCTTATCGCTGGTAGTATGACCAGAATAAGGTAAAATATGTATATATACATACCGGACTTTTTTCTACACTCAATAGGATAACAACTTGTACTCAAAAACTCAACCGTATTCACCTGCACAATAGTCCATGTAAACGCTTTTTTCCATATTTTTTATAAAAAATTCATTTTTACGCCTCTACAGCGAGCTCATTTCTCACAGCTTGACGAATTTCATCAATATCAAATGGTTTAGCAAAATGCATTAAAGCACCTAAATCTTTTGCTTCTTGGATCATATCAAGCTCTCCATAAGCAGTCATTAAAATTACTTTAATACTCTCATCAATTTCTTTTACATGCTTTAAAATCTCTATACCATCCATACCTGGAATCTTCATATCTAACACAACTAAATCTGGATTATCTTTTTTCACGATATCTAAAGCTTGAAATCCATTTGCTGCTTGGAATGTCTGATAACCTTCTTTTTGGAACACTTCATGTAATAACACACGAATGCCATATTGATCATCAACGATTAAAATTTTCCCTTCCATAACTCCCAACCTTTCTGTGTAAGTACAAGATTTAAAGCTTCTTATATCTTAACGATTAATTTTCGCTATTCTTTGGCAAATTCCTTCCTATTCTTTCTTATTTTACCGTTTCCTATTTTGTTATGCCACCATTCAATTTCACCTTTCTAAAAAAATACACTATAATGAAAGCCGGTAAACACGTACGAAGGGAGTAACATTATGTTAAAAATTTTTTCAACTCAATTAAGTGGTTATTTCTCCAGAGTTTCTCAAAAAGAGGAAATGAATATAGAAGATAGCGCCCGTCTACTTGCTCAAGCATTAATTGGCGAAGGTTTCATTTATTTACATGGTACAAATGAAATGGAGGGTGTCGTTGCTGAAGCACTATTCGGTGCTGAACCAATGAAGCAAGCAAAACGATTATTTGAAAATGGTAAAGAAGTAGAAGTAACTTCTGCAGATCGTGTACTTCTTATTAGCCGTTTTTCAACAGATGAAGAAGTTGTAGCAATAGCAAAAAGACTACAAGCAGATGGACACTCTATTGTCGGCATTTCTGCTCTTCAAGAAGGTACGGAATCACTCGAACGATATACAGACGTACATATTGATACAAAACTGTTAAAAGGTCTTATTCCAGACGATGAAGGTAATCGCTACGGATTCCCAAGTTTAATAGTAGCTTTATTTGCTTATCACGGAATCAAATTTACAATCGATGAAATGTTAAATGAATATTAAAAAAAGCGCCTTATTTCAGGCGCTTTTTTTATTACTTGCTCTCTTTATTCGTAATAGAAGCTCTTACGAAGTCATGGAACAATGGTTGTGGACGGTTTGGACGAGAAACAAGTTCTGGGTGGAACTGTGCTGCCACGAACCAAGGGTGGTCTTTTAATTCAATGATTTCAACTAGACGGCCGTCTGGGCTTGTACCAGAGAATACAAATCCTTCTTTTTCCATATCCGGACGGAACTGATTGTTGAACTCATAACGATGACGATGACGCTCATATACAACCGGCTCATTATAAGCATTGTAAGCATTTGTTTCTTCAGCAAGCTTACATGGGTATAGACCAAGACGAAGTGTACCACCTAGGTCCTCTACATCTTTTTGTTCTGGTAATAAGTCGATGATTGCATATGGTGTGTCAGGGTTGATTTCAGAAGAGTTAGCACCTTCTAAACCTAATACATTACGTGCGAATTCGATTGATGCAAGTTGCATACCTAAGCAAATTCCTAAGAATGGAACTTTGTTTTCACGAGCATATTGAATCGCAACGATTTTACCTTCTACACCACGATCGCCGAAGCCACCTGGTACAAGGATACCATCTGTATCGCCAACTAATTCTTTTACGTTTTCTGCTGTTACATGCTCAGCATTTACCCATTTTACTTCTACATCTGTGTCGAATGAGTAACCAGCATGACGAAGTGCTTCTACAACAGAAATATAAGCATCTTGAAGTTCTACATATTTACCAACAAGAGCGATTTTTGTTTTCTTAGAAAGATTACGTACTTTGTTAACTAGCGCAGTCCACTCTGTCATATCTGCAGCTGGATTGTCTAATTTTAAGTGATCACAAACGATTTGGTCCATGTTTTGTTCTTGAAGAGATAATGGAACCGCATATAAAGTATCTGCATCGCGAGCTTCGATAACTGCTTTTGTATCGATGTCACAGAATAATGCAAGCTTGTCTTTCATATCTTGAGAAACAGGCATTTCTGTACGAACAACGATAATGTTTGGTTGAATACCTAAGCTACGAAGTTCTTTAACACTATGTTGTGTTGGTTTTGTCTTCATTTCACCCGCTGCTTTTAAGTATGGGATTAACGTACAGTGAATGTACATTACATTGTCACGACCGATGTCGCTCTTAATTTGACGGATTGCTTCTAAGAATGGTAGAGACTCGATATCACCAACAGTTCCACCGATTTCTGTAATAACAACATCCGCATTTGTTTCACGGCCAGAACGATATACGCGCTCTTTAATTTCGTTAGTAATGTGAGGAATAACTTGAACTGTTCCTCCTAAATATTCACCGCGACGCTCTTTTTGAAGAACTGAAGAGTAAATTTTACCTGTTGTTACGTTGCTGTATTTGTTTAAGTTAATGTCGATGAAACGCTCATAGTGACCAAGGTCTAAGTCAGTTTCAGCGCCATCATCTGTTACGAATACCTCACCGTGTTGGTATGGGCTCATAGTCCCTGGGTCTACGTTAATGTATGGATCAAACTTTTGAATCGTTACGTTTAAACCACGATTTTTTAAAAGTCTTCCAAGAGATGCTGCTGTAATACCTTTTCCTAAAGACGATACTACACCGCCTGTTACAAAAATATACTTAGTCATGAAAAAGCTCCCTTCTACTCTGTTGTTATATAATCACCGTTGCAAAGCGCAACGTATGTAGATAACACTGTATCCATCTTATTGTTAGACTCTTTTTATTTTCTAAACAAAAAACAAAAAAGAAAATTGCTCCCCTCATCACAAAAAGTAATAAGTAGGGAGCAATTTTCTTTTATATTTACACTTTAAAAGTATTATCGTCCTTTTTTAAAGAGCCCAAAAATGATTCTACATGGACGATAATGAAAAGTCAAGAACTACAGTTCTTCCTCTTCTTCTTCTTCAGTTTCATCATACTCAAGTTCTTCTTCAGCGAAGTCGTCGTCATCTTCGTCTAAATCATCAAGATCGTCGTCATCTCCGTCTTCTTCTTCAAGAACCTTGTCCAAATCTTCTACATCATCATCTTCATCTTCAGTTATGTCTGCATCGTCGAAGTCTTCATCTTCTTCAATGTAGTCGTCAAAACCGTCTTCTTCAACTTTACGTTTCTTCTTCGGTTTTGGTTGAGGCAAGATTTCTTCATCAATTTGCTCATATGGGTACCAGCTGCGTAGCCCCCAACGATTTTCTCCTAAATTAATGAAACGTCCATCGATGTTTAAGTCTGTATAAAATTGTGCGATTTTCGCATTAACTTGCTCTTGAGATAGTCCCAGCACTTGAGCGATTTCTTGAACCAACTCGTTGAATGTCGTTGCTTGTTTTTTATCCCCTAAAACGCTATGTACAACTTCAATCATTGAACATTCTTTTAGCTCTTCTGGTGAATATTGCTTAAAATCCACTTATGCGGCACTTCCTTTCATCAAATATAACCTTATATATAACGGCCTGCTTAAAAAAATCCATACTATTCATTATAAACAAAAGTCGCACAAATATGCTACAAAAAAAACGGGAAACTTTTATAGGGTAGTAAAATTATAATTTGTCTGTTCCTTATTTCGGAAGCATATGGGCCCCTTGCAATACATACCTAATTTGCATTTCTGTATATTCTTCGAGCGTATACAGTTTTTGCAGCGCCCAGCGTCTAAATCCCCACATCTGTCCTTGTATAAAAATATTATGCGCAAGAAGCTGTATTTCTTTTTTATTTAATGTAAATGTTCCATTTTCCGTACACTGTTCTAAAATATTCTCGAACATTCCTACCATTTGAAACTCCTTTTCTAATACATATGGGAGTGATTCTTTCGGTAAAAAGCGTACCTCTTGATACATTATTAATACTTCTTCCTGTAATTCGTCCATCACTTTAAAGTAATTCGTTATCGCTATCTTTAAACTTTCTATACTCCCTTTTTCTGTACACACTACTTCCTCTAATCTTTCTTTTACATGTTCATATATACTATCACAAACTAAATACAAAACATCGTCTTTTGTACGAATGTATTCATAAAGCGTTCCAATACTAAATCCAGCCGCTTTTGCAATTTCTCTCGTTGTTGTACGCGGAAATCCTTTTTGTTTAAACAGTTGCACCGCACCTTTAATCATTTGTTCACGTCTTAACGCAACTAATTTTTCATCTTTCACCGATGCATGCACATTATGTTTAACCATTCCCTTCACCTCTCTCTATTATTTTTTGGAAGGAAAAAGCGTAGGAAAATACCTACGCTTTCGTTCCTACTTCGTTAACATACGAGAAATTACAAGCCTCTGAATCTCTTGTGTTCCTTCATATATTTGTGTAATCTTTGCATCTCGCATATAACGCTCTACTGGATAATCTTTCGTATAACCGTAACCACCAAATACTTGCACCGCTTCAGTCGTCACCTTCATCGCTGTATCTCCTGCAAATACTTTTGACATCGCTGATTCTTTTCCATACGGAAGCCCTTCTGATTCAAGCCAAGCCGCTTGATATGTTAAAAGGCGTGCTGCTTCTACATCTGTTGCCATATCCGCAAGTTTAAAGCCAATCCCTTGCTGCGCCGCAATTGGT
>NZ_KV827880.1:38565-76237 GCF_001836235.1 Bacillus sp. HMSC036E02
AATCCCTTGCTGCGCCGCAATTGGTTTTCCAAACTGATGGCGCTCCCTTGCATATTCTACAGAAGCATCTAAAGCCCCTTGTGCAATCCCAACAGCTTGCGCCGCAATACCGTTACGACCTCCATCTAATGTTTGCATCGCAACTTTAAACCCTTGTCCCTCTCCTCCAAGTAGATTCTCTACAGGAATACGGCAATCTTCAAACATAATTTCAGTCGTTGGTGAAGAGCGAATCCCTAGCTTGCTCTCCTTCTTCCCAACTGAAAATCCCGGTGTATCACTTTCTACAATAAATGCACTCGTACCGCGCTGCTTCGATTCAGGATCAGTTAGCGCAAAAACAACATAAATATCAGCAATACCGCCATTTGTAATGAAAATTTTTGATCCATTTAAAATATAATGATCGCCATCTCTCTTTGCGATTGTCTTCATTCCACCAGCATCCGATCCAGATCCTGGTTCCGTTAAGCCGTATGCACCAATTTTCTTCCCTTCAGCCATCGGCCGTAAAAACTTTTGCTTTTGCTCTTCCGTCCCAAATTTAAAAATTGGCCATCCCGCAAGTGAAGTATGCGCAGACAGTGTTACACCTGTTGAAGCACAAACGCGAGATAATTCTTCAATAGCGATTACGTATGCTAAGTAATCGCTTCCAATTCCACCGTACTCTTCAGGCCATGGAATACCAGTTAAACCAAGCTCTGCCATTTGATCAAATAACTCTCGATCAAATCGCTCTTCTTCATCACGCTCAGCTGCTGTTGGTGCCACTTCATTTTTAGCAAAATCTCGAACCATTTTTCTTATCATTTCATGCTCTTCTGATAGTTTAAAATGCATCTCCGTCTCCCCCTCGCCCTTTTATAAAGCACGGCTAATAACAAGTTTCTGTATTTCACTTGTTCCTTCATATATTTGCGTAATTTTCGCATCACGGAAAAATCGTTCTACTGGATAGTCTTTCGTATAACCGTAACCACCAAATACTTGCACCGCCTCAATCGCGACTTCAACCGCTGTCTTAGAAGCAAATAATTTCGCAATAGATGCTTCTTTACCGCATGGTAATCCTTGTGCCCTAAGAGATGCCGCTCTATATACGAGTAACCTTGCTGCCTCGACACTTGTTGCCATATCTGCAAGCTTGAAGCCAATCCCTTGCTGCGCCGCAATTGGTTTTCCGAATTGCTCACGTTCTTTCGCATAATCAATTGCACAGCCAAGCGCCGCTTCAGCAATTCCTAACGCCTGCGCACCGATTCCAATTCGCCCAACATCTAAATTCGCCATCGCCACTTTGAATCCTTGTCCTTCTTCCCCAAGTAAATTCTCAGCTGGCACTTTCATATCTTCAAAAGTAAGTTGTACTGTACGAGAACCGAGAAGTCCCATCTTATGTTCATCTTTTCCAATGATTAAACCAGGTGTATCTTTCTCTACTATAAATGCAGAAATACCACTTTTTCCTGCCTCTGGATTTGTAGAAGCGAATACAATGTATGTACTTGCTTCACCACCATTTGTAATAAACACTTTCGATCCATTAATAATATAATGATCACCTTTTTTCACAGCTCTTGATTTCAAACTCCCTGCATCTGATCCTGCATTTGGCTCTGTTAAAGCAAATGCACCTAAATATTCCCCGGTTGCAAGTTTAGAAACATATTTTTTCTTCTGTTCTTCTGTTCCAAAATATAAAATCGGATTCATTCCAACTGACGTATGTACAGCTAAAATTACACCAACTGTTGCACTTACCTTTGAGATTTCCTCAATTGCTAGAATGTAAGAAATAAAGTCCATTTCTGCCCCACCGTATTTTGCAGGCGCTGGAATACCCATTAATCCAAGCTCACCCATCTTTTGCAAAATCTCTTTCGGGAACACCCCTTGTTCCATACTAGGAACAAAGGGAGCTATTTCCTTCTGTGCAAAATCCCGAACCATTTTCCTCATCATTTGCTGCTCTTCATTAAAACGAAAGTTCATATATTCCGCCTCCATTTGCTATATATCCTTTAAATAATTTGGTAAGACCACTATGTTGTAACAAAGGGGGCATTTATTCGTAAACGTAGAATCCACGACCTGTTTTACGCCCTAACCATCCTGCATTCACATACTTACGTAATAATGGACATGGGCGATATTTACTATCTCCTAATCCTTCATGCAACACTTCCATAATGTATAAACACGTATCTAAACCGATAAAATCAGCGAGTGTCAAAGGCCCCATCGGATGGTTCATACCAAGCTTCATGACTTCATCAATTGCTTCTTTCGTCGCTACACCTTCATATAACGTATAAATTGCTTCGTTAATCATCGGTAGTAAAATGCGGTTTGATACAAAACCTGGGAAATCATTCACTTCAACTGGTACTTTCCCAATTTTTTTCGTAATATCTTCAATTGCTTCATATACCGCATCATCGGTAGCCAAACCACGAATAATCTCAACAAGCTTCATAACTGGGACTGGATTCATAAAGTGCATACCGATTACTTTTTCCGGACGCTTCGTTACCGCTGCAATTTCTGTAATTGGCAGAGATGACGTATTCGTCGCTAAAATTGCGTGTTCTGGAGCAATTTCATCTAGATTCGCAAAGATTTTCTTTTTAATATCCATTTTCTCAACAGCTGCTTCAATAATAAGATCCGCTTCTTTCACACAATCTAAATCAAGCGTTACTGTAAGACGATTTAATGTCGCTTCCTTCTCTTCTTCCTTCATGCGTCCTTTTTCTACTTGGCGCGCTAAGTTTTTCGTAATGATAGCCATTCCTCTATCTAATTGCTCTTGCTTTAAATCTTGTACCTTCACGTCATATCCTGCCATTGCACATACTTGTGCAATTCCTGATCCCATTTGCCCTGCACCAATTACAACAATGTTTTGTACACCCATTTTTTCTTCCCCCTTAATTGTTAATAAATTTTATACCCTCGAACTTTAATTAGTGAACTTCAATCATCACTGCGTCCCCTTGACCGCCACCGCTACAAATCGAAGCAATTCCAATTCCGCCGCCGCGCTGCTTAAGTGCATGGATTAGTGTAACGATAATGCGCGCTCCGCTTGCTCCAATTGGATGTCCCATCGCTACCGCGCCGCCATTTACATTCAATTTTTCCGGATCAATTCCTGCGATTTCTGTACTTGCAATTGCTACCGCTGCAAATGCTTCATTAATCTCGAATAAATCGATGTCTTCAATTTTCTTGCCTGTTTTTTCAAGCAATGCGTTAATTGCATAACCTGGCGTTCTTGGGAAATCTTTAGATTCCACTGCAATTGCTGTATGTGCCAAAATTGTCGCTAATGGCTTTCTTCCTTCTTGCTTCGCTCTGTCTTCGCTCATTAATACAAGTGCGGCACCACCATCATTTAGTCCCGGAGCATTACCAGCTGTCACCGTCGCTGTCTTATCAAATACAGGTTTTAACTTTGCTAACTTTTCAATCGTTGTATCTTCACGTGGCGCCTCATCCTTTGCAACGACAATAGGATCGCCTTTTCTTTGCGGAATCGTTACTGGCACGATTTCCTCTTCAAAACGCCCTTCTTTATGCGCTGAAACCGCACGCTGATGGCTACGATATGCCCATTCATCTTGCGCTTCGCGAGAAATTCCATCTTCCTTCGCAACTTCTCCACCGTAAACACCCATGTGTGTACCTGAAAATGCGCATGTTAAACCGTCAGCAATGTTTAAATCAACAACTTCGTTGTTACCCATTCTGTATCCCCATCTTGCTCCGCGTAAAATGTAAGGACTGTTACTCATCGACTCCATACCGCCGGCTACAATCAGTGATTGATCGCCAGTACGAATAATCTGATCCGCTAACGTAACCGCACGAAGTCCTGATGCACAAACTTTATTCACTGTTTCCGTCTGCACTTCCCAAGGGATTCCAGCAGCCCTCGCAGCTTGGCGCGATGGAATTTGCCCCTGTCCACCTTGAATAACCGTTCCAAATATAACTTCTTCAACATCACTAGCCGCAACATTTGCTCTTTCAAGCGCTGCTTTAATTGCAATTCCTCCAAGTTCCGTCGCTTTTACATCTTTTAAAGATCCTCCAAATTTTCCAACTGGTGTTCTTGCTGCACTTAAAATAACTGTTTTACTCATGTTTCTTTCCCCCATTTCATTTTTTAACACTGAGCGCTCGCTCGGTATCCCTACGTTGAGAAGAGGTGCAATCATTGCACCTCTTTCTAAAGTTGTATACATTCTTACAAATTACATCGCTTCTTTTTTCTGTCCGATAACAGATCGTTCTAAAATCTCTGTCACATCAAGAGTTTGAACTTTCTCTTCTACCTCTTTCGCTTTCGTTCCATCACTGATCATCGTTAAGCAATATGGACAACCTGTACCGATAATGGATGGCTGTACAGCTAATGCTTGTTCTGTACGAGCAACGTTAATACGTGAACCTGTTGTTTCTTCCATCCACATTAAGCCACCACCTGCACCACAGCACATTCCCGTTTCACGGTTACGTGCCATTTCTACAAGATTCACCCCAGGAATCGCTTTCAAAATGTCACGTGGCGCTTCATACACTTCGTTGTATCTTCCTAAATAACAGGAATCATGGTACGTAACTGTTTCTTCAATAGCGTGAACAGGCTTTAAGCGCCCTTCTTTCACCCACTGAGCTAACAATTCTGTATGATGATAGACTTCTGCTTGCAAGCCAAAGTCCGGATACTCATTTTTAAATGTGTTATAAGCATGAGGATCAATCGTAACGATTTTCTTCACTCCTGCCTTTTCAAATTCTTCGATATTCTTTGTCGCCATCTCTTGGAATACAAATTCATTTCCAAGGCGGCGTGGTGTATCTCCAGAATTCTTTTCTTTATTACCGAGAATTGCGAATGAAATGCCTGCTTCGTTCATTAACTTCGCAAACGATATCGCAATCTTCTGACTACGATTGTCGTATGATCCCATTGAACCAACCCAGAATAAATACTCGAATTCCTCCCCAGCTTTTGATTTTTCTTTTACAGTTGGAACTGTTACTTCGTCATCACCTTGGCGCCATGTTTCACGCTCTTTACGGTTCAGCCCCCACGGATTTCCTTGACGCTCGATATTTGTCATCGCGCGTTGTGCTTCCGCGTCCATTTTCCCTTCAGTCAAAACGAGATATCGACGTAAGTCAATAATTTTGTCAACATGCTCATTCATAACTGGGCATTGATCTTCACAGTTACGACACGTTGTACATGCCCAAATCTCTTCTTCTGTAATAACATCTCCGATTAAACTCGGATCGTAAGCGAGCGTTGTAGACGCTGATTCTTGTTGCCCTTTTCCAGCTGCCATCATCGCTAACTGATTTCCTTGTGTATTATTGAAGGCAACTACTGGAACCCACGGTGCTTTTGATGTTACCGCAGCTCCTTTATCAGTTAAATGATCGCGAAGTTTTAAAATTAAGTCCATCGGTGATAACATTTTTCCTGTTCCTGTTGCCGGACACATATTTGTACAACGGCCACACTCTACACAAGCGTATAAGTCAATAAGTTGATTTTGTCTAAAGTCTTCAATTTTACCAACACCAAATGTTTCTTGCGTTTCATCTTCAAAATCAATCTTTTCAAGCTTCCCTGGGTTTGAAAGACGACCGAAGAATACATTAGCTGGTCCTGCAATTAAATGCGCATGTTTTGATTGTGGAACATACACTAAAAACGTTAACAAAATTAGTAAATGCACCCACCAAGAAAAATAGAACACTGAAATGGCTACGGTTTCATTTATCCCGCTAAAAACGTAAGCGATTGCAGAAGCAATTGGTTCACTCCATGAAAGCTCCTCGCCATGCCATATAAGTCCCATACCGTTACCAAGTAGCACAGAAATCATTAAACCACCGATAAAAATAAGAACAAGACCTGATTTGAAGTTACGTTTTAAACGAACAAGCTTTTCTACATAACGTCTATGAAAAGCCCAAAATACTGCAATTAAAATAACAAGTGTGACAATTTCCTGGAAGAATGTAAATGCAGGGTATAGTGGTCCAAGTGGAAGATGTGATCCTGGTGCGAGTCCTTTCCAAACGAAGTCAATTGCTCCAAATTGGACAAGAATAAATCCGTAAAAGAACATAACGTGAATGATGCCGCTTTTCTTATCTTTCAGCAGCTTTTTCTGACCGAAAACATTGACCTTAAGGAGATCCCAACGCTCTTTAAAACGACGGTCAAACTCAATTTTTTTTCCTAATTGTATGTAGGCCATTCTCGTCCGTATAAGATATACAAACAAATATCCTGCATAAGCAATAACAGCAATGGCAGCCAGCCAATTAATAATCAGTAAGCTATTCATTTTTATGCTACCCCTCTCTTTGTAAGCCCTCTTTCTTTTTGAATCTTCAAAAATATATAATTTTCTGAATTATGTCCCCTATCCCCATTATATAATGAGTGAGCATTCAGTCAACAGTTTTTTGTTATAGAACAACACATTTTTTCATAAAGCTGTTTATTTCGGTGAAACTATAAAGTGAAACTTTAATCAGTAGGGGCGGTTCTTCCCCCGCTGATTATTAGTTGAACCAATCGGGCTTTTACGGGCAGTTGATTTCCTAACTAGCTTCTGCTTATTCATCAATTTTTGAAATAGGAAGCTTACTGCCCGTTAAAGCGGGGTAAAGTGAAACTTTAACCAGTACAACATCTATCCTCTAAAGAAATTTATAATAACAGCCGTGCTACCCATATCATTTGTAACACACTGAAGGTGAAAAGAATGCGAAGGAGGGAATTCACTGATGCTCTACTTATCTCTTTTGTTAATATCCGTTGCTCTTTGGATTACAATTGACCTTTCATACGGGCGACTTCTTCATTTAAAACGAGTAAGCTCTCGCACTTTCCCTTTACGTCAAAGTGATTTTCGCCTTTATACATACGGGAAAGATTTATATGACGCTTTATTTACTGACATAAAACAAGCACAGCACCACATTCATATTTTATTCTTCATTGTAAAAAACGATAAAATCAGTCGTGAATTTTTAAAATTGTTGATTGATAAGGCTCAGGAAGGAATTGAAGTACGACTTTTACTTGATCGATTTGGCAGCCATTCTTTATCAAACGAAGCTATTCGCTCCCTGCAAAAACATGGTGTATCTTTTTCATTTTGTCATAAGGTAAAATTTCCTCTTCCTTTCTTTTCTGCCAATCAAAGAAATCATAGAAAAATTACAGTGATTGATGGGAAAACCGGCTATATCGGGGGATTTAATATTGGCGAAGAGTATCTAGGGCATAATGAACACTTAGGATTATGGCGAGACTATCATTTACGTCTTACAGGAGAAGGGGTTCAAGATTTACAAAAGCAATTTTTACATGATTGGTTTGATGATACGAAACAGAATTTATTGGATGCTTCTCTTTATTTTCCAAAACAACAACCAGGTACCATCCTGCATCAATTTATTCCGACTGATGGTGCTTATTTACAGCATACTTTTTTACATTTAATTAACGCGGCAAAAAAAGAAATCTGTATCGGTACACCATATTTCATTCCTGGAAAAAAAATTATGAATGCCTTATTAAAAGCAAGAGAAAGAGGGGTTCAAATCACAATTCTTGTTCCAGAAAAAGCTGATCACCCTCTCGTTCGGGAAGCAAAATTCCCGTACTGCCGAAAATTAATACAGGCTGGTTGCAATATTTATGCATTTCAACAAGGTTTTTTTCACGCCAAAATTATTATAGTGGACGATGATATTTGTGATATCGGAACGGCAAACTTTGATATGAGAAGTTTATATATTAATCATGAAATAAACTGCCTGTTATATAATAAACATTTCATTCAAACAGTAAAAAATAAATTCCATGAAGATCTAGAGAATGCATCCGTACTTTCCTATAGCGATGTAAACCCGCCTTCTCTTATCGATAGAGGAAAGGAATGGATTGGAACAATGTTTGCTTTCTTTTTATAGGAAAGACAATGAATAAAAGAGGTGTATCTCATATGATTATACGGTTTGGATATGTCTCACATGCAATGGCACTCTGGGACTGTTCTCCTGCCAAAACAATGACGTTTACAAGCTTTAAGAAACTTAGCAAGCAAGAACGAGAAGACAAACTGTACCATATTATAAGGCAAAATTTAGAGCACACAATACGTATCCTTCATTACAATATAGCACATGAAATCCCACTATATCGCCTATCGTCTTCCATCGTCCCACTTGCAACACATCCCGAAGTCGAGTTTGACTATATTGGGGTATTCACACCACTTTGGCATAAAATAGGGGCTTTAATTAAAGAACACAATTTACGAATAAGTTTTCATCCGAATCAATTTACGCTATTTACAAGCGACAAACCACATATTACTACTAACGCTATTACGGATATGACTTATCATTATAAAATATTGGATGCTATAGGCATTGCAGATTCTTCTTACATTAATATTCATGTAGGTGGAGCCTATGGAAATAAAGAAAAGGCAATTGAGCGCTTCCATGAAAACATAAAAAAACTTCCTACACATATAAAAAAACAAATGACTCTTGAAAACGATGATAAAACCTATACAACCGCTGAAACTTTATCAATTTGCAAAAAAGAAAATATCCCATTTGTATTTGATTATCATCATCATATGGCCAATCTTTGCGAAGAACCACTAGAAGAGTTGCTTCCTGCAATTTTTGAAACTTGGTCACATACAAATATCTCTCCTAAAGTTCACATTTCCTCCCCGAGATCGGAAAAAGAATTTAGGGCCCATGCTGAATATATCGATTTAGAGTTTATTAAGCCTTTCTTACACATTGCGAAAAAAAACAATCATAATTTCGATATTATGATTGAAAGTAAACAAAAAGACTTAGCACTATTCCAATTAATAGATGAACTTTCTGCTATAAGAGGAATCAAAAGAATAGGTGGTGCAAAGTTACAGTGGTAAATTGTAACTTTGCACCATTTTTTCAAAAAAGTAATTTTTATAGTAAAAAATATTCTATTTTATATGCTATTATTTAAATTAGCATTTTCTCCCCGAGATTCAACTTTATTGAAACGGAGTCACAATATGATTAATCAAAAAAAGTATATACAATCTGTCATAATATACATATTTATATTTGCTCTTTGGATATTCCTTATACCAAATGAGTCGAATATAAAAGAAATCGGGATTCTTTTCTTATTCTGTTTCGCTGCACTTTTTTCTTGCTATTGCTTATGTAAAGCGATTAGAAAAATGACGCATGGTGATAAATTATTTTGGATTTTATTATTATGTACTTGTCTATGCGGGTTAGCTATGGAGATAACTTTATTTCTTCCTTCACTTTCTATTCATAAGCAAGTTATATTCTCATATAAAGCATTACCTTTTTTTATCATACAATATGTTTTACTCTTTGTTGGATTTGCTATAAAGTTTATAAAAATTTACTCTATTAAGGGTCTTGCTCAATTTTCATTCGATAGCATCTTTATTGTTATTATGAACATTTATTTCACTTTAACTTTTATCTTGGACCTTTCAAACTTCCGTATGTTAACAAAGGAAACTTGGATTTTAATTGGCTATTTCATTGCACAATCATTAGTAATTTACGCCGTTATTAGTCTATATAGAAGAGAACAATATTCTTCGAGTAGAATCGCATTAATTATCGGTTTCACTATTATACTCGTATACGGTTACATTCATCTGTTTCAATTAAATTTTGGGATGAAAACTTCTCCTGAATTTAATTATTTAATACACACTGCTTCTATTTTATTAATTGGACTTTCTTCCATACTATATATCTTGGATAAACCAATGCAACATGAAACGAAAGCAAAATATTATCGATTCGATTATGTACGTTTTATACTACCTTATTTTAGTATAATTATTACTTTTTCCTTTATCATCATTCAACCTTGGGATGATAAATTTATGTTAATTGGTCTCGTATTATCACTTATTTTGTTATTCTTGCGGCAACTTTACATGTGGAAAGATAATCAAGCACTAATCCTTACATATGAACAGTTGACTACACAACTAGAGGACGAAGTTGAAGAAGGTGCATTTGCATTATCAAAAAGTGAACAACGCTATAAGTCTTTATTCGAAGATCATCCCGATGCCGTTTTCTCTTTAAATATGAATGGCATTTTTCAACAATCTAATAAGGCATGCGAAAGCTTATTTACTGCCTATTATTGTGAAGTAGCAAGCTATTCTCTGGTACACTTCATTGATTCAAAAGACCACGAACTACTAAAGAAGGCTTTACAAATTACAAAGGAAGGTAGGCCACAAACGTTAGAAGTTCGTACAAAAGAACAAGAAGGCTATTATTATTATCTTCATATTACACTTATCCCTACTTTTATAAACAAAGAAGTGGTCGGAATGTTTGGGATAGCGCGTGATATTACCACTCTATATGAAAAACAAAAACAAGTAGAGCATTTAGCCTTTCACGATGCACTTACTGGATTACCAAATCGTCGAAAGTTCGAAAAAGATTTAAAAGCCATTTTAAATACAGCCCAAACTAACGCAAATGATGTCGCCGTCATATTCCTTGATTTAGATCGATTTAAAAAAATTAACGATAGACTTGGCCATGACGTTGGAGATTTATTATTAATTGAAGTAGCAAAAAGATTACGCGGTTGCTTGCGTTCAAAAGATATCGTCGCTCGCCAAGGTGGAGATGAGTTTACAATTCTGTTACCAGAAATGTACTCAGAAAAAAGTGCAATTTTTATAGCTGAACAGATTTTAACTATTTTAAACAAACCATTCTTCATTCAAGGCGAAGAACTCTCTATTACACCAAGTATCGGAATTGCGATGTACCCTGATTATGGAACTGATGTAAATGAATTAATGAAAAATGCTGATATGGCTATGTATCGTGCGAAAGCAAATGGAAAAAACCGATTTGTTTTCTTCTCAAAAGAAATGAGTATCGCTCAAAATGAAATTCAATTCTTAGAAGGTGAACTTTCAAAAGCATTACAACAAAATGAATTTTTCCTTGAATACCAGCCACAAGTAAGCACAAAAACAAAACAAATTATCGGTTTTGAAGCATTAATACGTTGGAAGCATCCAAAACTCGGTATCGTATCTCCTGCCCAATTTATTCCTCTAGCAGAGGAAACTGGTTTTATTATTGAACTTGGCAATTGGATTTTACGTACTGCCTGCTTAGAGGCAAAAAGATGGCATAATCAAGGTTTCTCTCACTTAAAAGTTGGTGTAAATTTATCTGTTGTTCAATTTAACCATGCAGATTTAATCCCAACTATTTCAAAGGTGTTGGAAGAAACAGAACTGAAACCAGAAGCACTAGATATTGAAATTACGGAAAGCATCGCAATTAATCAAAATCAATCTGTAGTTGCAAAACTAGAACAACTTCAAAATCTCGGTATTCAAATTTCAATCGATGACTTTGGAACTGGTTATAGTTCTTTAGCTTATTTAACAAAATATCCAATCAACACATTAAAAATCGCTCGAGAGTTTATTTGTGGAATTACAACTAGCCCTTTAGAAGAAGCAATTGTCTCTTCCATTATTACACTATCAAAAGAACTAAATTTAGAAGTGATTGCAGAAGGTGTAGAAACAGAAGAAGAATGGAAATTTTTACATAAACAAAATTGTGATCACATTCAAGGATTCTTTATTAGCAAACCTGTTTCTAGTAAAGACGTTTGGATGTTACTCCATAAAAAAACAACCGTCTAAGTAAGACGGTTGTTTTTTAGAACTCAAAAGGTACTTCATTAGCTAATTGTATCTCTTGATTATTATGAGAAATTATTTGGTTTTTCTCTAATGCTGTATCTCCTAATGAAATACCCCATGCCATCGCTAACGTTAGTAAACTACCAATAAGTAGTTTTTTCATATTCCATCACCCGCATTTTTTCTTTAAATATATCATGAAAAATTATCCAGACTTTATGCAATTATGCATATTTGTTCTTTATGTCTTTTTTATTTCTTCATTTTTTTTATAAGTGATTCTTTTAATTCATGGTTTCCTAATATATCAAAAAAGAAGCATGCTTTTTCGTAAGCATCTTCAATTTCTGCTCTATCACACCCAAGTTTTGCTAAGCATTCACCTTTTCGAAAGTATAACTGTCCAATCAATGTCATACTGTTAATTCGACACGATAGGTCAATGGCTTTATTTGCGTGACAAAGCGCTTCTTCGTATTGATTGTCTATGTATAATGCTTTTGCATGATTATGTCTCACCTTCACATCAAACTCTTTATTATCATGCAATGCCTCTAATTGTTTTAATATATTTTCAAACAAATCAATACCCTGCTTCAAATAGCCGTTTTCAGCATAAATGTTTGCAATTGCGTTTTCAATATAAAGGTTCTGATATACATCTATTCCTACCAGTTGTTGATTGAGCAATTTCTTTAATTCTAAAATGCAATATTCGTAATCGATTTTTTTCAATACGTAAGCAGCTACATAATATTGCCATTGAAGAAATTGCTGAAGCTCGGGATGATATTCTTCCTTTTTCAATTCATTGCATACTCTATTATAAATTTCTTTATATTTTTTTTGCTTACAAAGCAGAATAATTTGATCTTTTAACTGCTTATTCCTCTCAATATCAGAATAAATAAGTACCTCATAAAAATGAATGATGGGAACTTGTAATTTTGCTGCAATACCTTGCAATATATCCATACTTGGGTATACCGCGCCCGATTCAATTCGACTTACTTCCGATTGATGACATATGTTCTCGGATAACTGTTTTTGTGTTAATCCTCTCATCACCCTAATTTTCTTAATTTCACTTCCTAATTTTTCTGCGTGCATACTTACTCACCATCCCATTATAACAATCTAATTTTTTAAGTTGTCATACCACTACAATAATGTGAATTCGACAATTTTTGATATGAAATAATGCAT
Source organism: Bacillus sp. HMSC036E02 (assembly GCF_001836235.1). Lineage (NCBI taxonomy): Bacteria > Bacillati > Bacillota > Bacilli > Caryophanales > Bacillaceae > Bacillus > Bacillus sp. HMSC036E02. The sequence continues at coordinate 51,576 of NZ_KV827880.1, forward strand.
AATATATATATAATTCGGCAAATTTTTCATACAATTCATCTCACATACAATAATAGATTAGGAGTGTTATAGATGAATTATAGAAAACTTGCTAGTGCTTTCGTTACATTCGGTCTTCTTTGCCCTTTATCAACAGAAGCTATTCATGCTCAAGAGTTAGACAAAAGTGCAGTCAAAGTTGAAATTGCTCAGCCTGGTTTAACAATCGGGAAATTAACACAACCTCAAAATGATACGAAAGAAAATATTGCTAAAAAGTATTTAAAAGGTGAGGTAAATGGGGCGAAAGCTCAACAAGAACAAGTCACTACTGAAAAAAATGTAGATTTCCAACCTACAAATAAAGAAACTAAAGAAAATCAAACCGAAGTTCGCCTTGCACAAACATATAAAAACTATAAAGTATATGGCCAAGATCTCATTGTAAAAGTAGATAAAAATGGAGTGATCACAACTGTTAGTGGTAAAGTTGTTCAGAATTTAAATCAACAACCTAATCTTACTATAACAAATTTTTTGTCGAAAAATGAAGTAAAATCTAAATTACGCGATATAGTTCAAATTCCAAGTGATGCAGTTGAGACAGAATTCTCTAGCGAAACCGTTGTTTATAAGAAAAAAGATGGCTATTATACATTCGCAACTGTTATTACATTTACTTATGAAAACAATGAACAAATTATAAACGGCAATGCTATCGTTGATCTAAAAACTGGCGAAGTACTTTTCCAAGAAAAGTTCATTAAAAACAAAGAGAATAAGACTATAAATCAAGTAACATCACCTAGATTATCCCCTGCAAGTGAGCAAGGAACTGGGAAAAATGCACTTCAAGAAAACATCTCTTTCAATATTGCCAAAGGAACTGATGGGAAATTTTATTTAGCGGATTTATCACGCGGAAATGGTATTTATATTTATAATGCAAACTACGCCGATTCCCTCGGAGGATATAGTCAAGCTGGTTATCCAGGGACACTAATTTCAAGTAGCAATCCTAATTTTGCAGATAAAGAAGCCGCGGGCGCTATGAAGAATATGAGTGATATTTACGATTACTTTAAGAAAGAACATAATCTAAAAAGTTACGACAATAAAGATTCAAAAGTTGTTGCTAGTGTACACGGTTTTGATTCTACTGAAGTTAGTGATGGTGTAAAAGAAGACTATGTAAATGCATTTTGGCATCCCGCTTGGAACCAAATGGTATTTGGTGATGGTTTAGGCGGAAAACTAACATCCGCTCTTGATGTAACAGCTCATGAATTTGGACATGCTGTATTCAGTGGCACGACGAAAAATAAAGTCGTGAGATATCCAAGCGCTGAAACATCTGCACTAAACGAGGGATTAGCGGATTTCTGGGGTACACAAATCGAATATTACGTAAAGAAAGATAAAGGAAACTGGATTATGGGCGATACATTAGGTGACCTAACAATTCGTGATATCCCAAGGGAAATTGGTGACGGCGGTCATAAATTATATACAAATTTACAAGATTTCTATAACGATGGTAATAATCAAGAATCACACGTGAATTCTGGTATTATCAGTCACGTATTATATCAATTAGCTGAAGGTAAAACATATAACGGTGTTGCTGTTCAAAAACAAGGAAATGAAAAAGTAAGTAAAGTTGTTATGCGTGCATTGCAAAATTATGCAACTTCCGCTGAAGACTTTGAATCACTTCAATCTCACATCGTACAAGCTGCAAAAGATTTATATAGCACTGCCGTATCAAATGAATTTGCAAAGGCATTTGAAGCACACGGTTACAAACCGTTACAAAAAGTAAATAAAGTAATAGAAGTACAATAATTATAAAAAGAAGGTTACCTCTCATAGGTAACCTTCTTTTTATATCCAACCCTTTTCTTCCGCAATTGTAATTGCCTCAATTCTATTTTTCGCATCGAGCTTCGTTAATACTTCAGAAATATAATTACGTACTGTGCCCGGCGAAAGATAAAGTGTCTTCGCAATTTCGTTTGCCGTCTTTCCTTCTTTCGCAAGCAACAATACTTCCTTTTCGCGATCTGACAACGGATTTTGCTCCTGCCATAGGCCGAACATTAAATCTTGGGAGACCTCTCGTTTTCCCTTCATTACATTACGAATTGCTGCCGCTAAATCTTCACTTGGGCTATCCTTTAATAAATAGCCGTGCACACCAGCTTTCATTGCTCTTTCAAAATATCCCGGCCGTGCAAATGTTGTTAAAATCATTACTTTGCATGATGATTTTTCTTTCTTTAACGCTTCAGCAACATCTAATCCACTTTGAATCGGCATTTCAATATCCATAATACTCATATCCGGTTTTAACGATTCAATTAATTTTAGCGCCTCTTCCCCGTTTGCCGCTTGTCCAATTACTTCGATATCATCTTCTAGATCAAGCAGAGCCCCTAACGCACCACGAAGCATCCGCTGATCTTCTGCAATAATAATTCGGATCATGCCCTCACCTCATCTTTTCCTGTTCTAATAACAACTGGAACTTTTACTGTTAACAACGTCCCTGGATTGATTGTACCTAGTTCAACAAATCCATCAATAAGAGCAATTCGTTCTTTCATGCCACGAATACCATTTCCATCATGATTTTGATCTGTTAAACCAATTCCGTTATCTTCTACTTTCAAAATTAGTTCACCTTGTGATTCTAATACAGAAACTGCGCACCGCGTCGCCTTACTATGTTTTACAACATTTGTAACGGCCTCACGTAAACACATCCCGACAATATTTTGTTCAATTGGTGATAACGAGCTCGATCTTGCTTCTTGCCTCACTTCTAATTCAATATTAGCTGCTTGTAAGATTGCTTTTATTTGCTCTAGCTCTTCTTCTACCGTAATCATACGCATATCAGAAATTAATTCTCTCAGCTGTTTTAAGGCTGTACGAGACGTTTGTGTAATTTCCTTCGCTTCCACACTTGCACGCTCCGGATTTTTCACAATTAACTTCTCTACAAGCTGGCTTTTCAAAGTAATAAGAGATAGCGTATGTCCTAATGTGTCATGAAGATCTCTTGCAATCCGCTGCCGTTCTTCACGTTTTACTAAGTCTTTAATTTGCTCGTTCGCCTCATCTAATTGATTTCTTAACATCTTTTTCTGATTAAAATTACGCATACCAAATGGCGTAAGAAGCATTAAAATAAACATCGGGACGATATTTACTAAACTTGTTGGTGTTAGTTGATTCATATTTACAAATACAAATGCTCCAAGCATTATAACTAACGAGCATAACAGCACTTGAAATACTTTCTTATTCGGCGCAAATCCCATCGCACTTGCTGTGAAAAAGCCAAAAAATATCATAAAAGGATTATAAAATAAAGCAAATAAAAAAATGAGTATCATTTGAATGCATGCCCATAAAATAAACGTCTTCTGAACAAAATAAAGCTGACGGTATGTGATAATAAAAAGTATCAACATACCGCTCCCTAGCACAAGCTTCCATCCTGATGCTTGTGCTAAGTGATAAATTGGAAATAATAGATAAACAAACCACATGTACGGAAAGAATCCCATATGTTTCGGAAAAATCTCAATCCTCTTCTTCTCTATCATTTATACCGCTTCCTGTCTTTTTCTTATATATATTGATACTACAACAAATATAAGGAAATAACCTCCTAATACCGCGATATTTTCCCATCCAATTGATTTTCCAGCTACAATATCCCACGCACCACTTCCGAAATGGTATGTTGGTGTCCATTCACCAATCGTTCTTAATATTTTTGGGAATACTTCAATCGGCATCCATAACCCGCCAACTATAGCTAAACTCATATTTAAAATATTAGCTAAGCCAGCAGCTGCGTCCGCCTTCTTAATGGAACCTATTACTGTTCCTAACGCTAAAAATGGTGTTACCCCTAACAATAACCATAACCCCGCACCAATCCATTGCCCTACCGTTAACTCAACATGATTAATTAGTATCCCTGCAATAAAGATAACTAATATTGAAAAAGCATTTACTACTGTTTGAGCGATAATTTTTGCTGTTAAATATGCTCCCTCTGGAAGCGGTGTAATTTTTAGAAGATGTGTCCATCCTTGCCCTCTTTCCTGAGAAAGCCTTACACCGAAACTAAAGAGTGCAGTCCCTACAATACTGAAAGTTGCCATCGAAATTAAATAATGTGCTTTCCACGCATCTCCGTTTTGTGGTACTTGAACAACATTTGTGAAAATGTAGTAAAACATAACAGGCATTAATAATGAGAAAAAGATAAATAATTTATTGCGGAATGTACGTAAAATTTCTATTTTGCACTGCATCCATAACGCTCTCATGCGATTTCCTCCTTCTGATTTGCAACGAATTGTTCAAATGCCTCATCAAGACTTCCACGTTCAACTGAAACATCTGTTACAGGTAAACTCCTTTGATAAATGGCTTTTAAAGTTGCATCCGTATCCTCCGTTGTTAAAATGAAGCGGCCTTCGTTTGACTTTACTTCTATTACATTTGGTAATTCCTTTAGTAATTTTGTAGGAATGCTTTCCTTTGAGTAAAATGTGATTGTTTTTCTCGAAATCGTTGCTTTCATTTCGTCTGGTGTACCATCTGAGATAATCTTTCCGTTCGCAAATAATAAAATACGATTTGCTAAAGCATCTGCTTCTTCTAAATAATGCGTCGTTAAAATAATCGTTTTCCCTTCACTTGCTAACTTTCGAATCGTTTCCCAAAACGTTCTTCGAGACGTAATATCCATTCCGACTGTCGGCTCATCTAAAAATAACAAATCCGGATTTCCCGCAAGTGCAAGTGCAAAGTTTAACCTTCTTTTTTGCCCACCTGATAATTTCTCACATCTTTGCTTTCGCTCTGATTCTAAATTTGATAACTGCAGTAATGTTTCTTTCTCTATAGGATTCGTATAATAACTACGGAATAACTCAATTGCCTCTTCCACCGTAATACTATCAATGACACTTACTTCTTGCAGCATCGCACCGAGGCTATTACGAACATCTTTATGCTTTGGACTCTTTCCAAATATAGAGACCTTACCTTCCGTTGGTTCCTTTAATCCAAGCATCATCGACATCGTCGTTGTTTTCCCCGCACCATTTGGACCAAGCAACGCTACTATTTCCCCTTTATTTACATGAAATGAAACATTATTTACTGCGTTTTTATGTTTAAATGTTTTAGAAACATCATTTACTTCAATAATCTTTTCCATCTCTCCACCCCCGCTGTTTCTTATATTTACATTGTATTCCTTGGAAAACTTAGGAAACAGTATGATGCGTCATGACATCGATATGACAATTGTCATGTATTCTTTATGAGAGGAATCAACCTGCATACCGCAAGCGAGTAGCAGGACGAAAATAAACATGATACAATCGGATAAGATATATATTCGAGGAAGGACAGTGGTTTTCATGATTATTCGTAATGAACAAGATTTAGAAGGCTTACGAAAAATCGGCCGCATCGTTGCGCTTGCACGTGAAGAAATGAAAAAACAAGCGAAGCCAGGTATGACAACGAAAGAGCTTGATTTGATCGGTAAAAAAGTATTAGATGAGCATGGTGCTATTTCTGCACCTGAAAAAGAATATGATTTTCCAGGTGTAACTTGCATTAGTGTAAATGAAGAAGTTGCTCATGGTATTCCAGGAGATCGTGTATTAAAAGAAGGCGACTTAGTAAACGTCGATGTATCCGCTGCACTTGATGGCTATTATGCAGATACAGGCATTTCATTTGTTCTTGGAGAAGACGAGGCAAAAGAAAAACTTTGCCAAGCAGCGGTTGATGCATTTTGGGCAGCAATGAAAAAGGTTAGAGCTGGCTCAAAACAAAATCAAATTGGTCGTGCTGTTTCAAACTTCGCACATAAAAGTGGATACAATGTTATCCAAAACTTAACTGGTCACGGCATTGGTCTTAGCTTACATGAAGCACCAAATCACATTTTAAGTTACTATGACCCAATGGATAATGCGCTTCTAAAAGACGGTCTTGTTATCGCTGTAGAACCGTTCATCTCTATGAAAGCTGATCATATTATTGAACGTGGTGACGATGGTTGGACATTCGTTACACCAGATAAAAGTCTTGTTGCACAATGTGAACATACCGTTGTCGTAACACGCGGTGAACCAATAATCTTAACAGAAATCTAATACCAAAAACGGCTGTTTTGTAGATTTATTCCACATAAAACAGCCGTTTTTTATTTTTGGGAAAATATGTGAACTAGTGTTGAACTCTTTATCATTTAAGTATATAATCTTTAGCGGAGGTTACTTAAGCTTATCTTTACTAAAAAGATATTGTAACTAAGGAGTAAAACACCTTCTTTCCTATTGTTTAAACAGGCTCAAAAATGACCGTAGTAACGTGTTAGTCGAATATTCTGTAATCCTTATATTTCTCTAACAATGTAAGAAACTATCACCTTTCAACTTCGGTCCACTAATCGCACAACTCTCTTTAGACAAAATAAATGACTATTTTCAAAGTACATATTGTCTTCATTCTGACCAAAACCAACCCTATCTAGATTTTTATTTCCACATAACTTTAAGGCAAAAATAAGCCTTCACAAAGGGATACACTACATTGGTTAGTATGTATCGTAAAACTTACCTTTATAACCATTCTTTTTTACTAGATATACATGAAAACTATCTCACATATAAAGGTCTGATATCATTATTTATATCAGTATTTTTTTCGACATTTTTTGTCGAATTGTGTATATTTCCATAGAACTGTGTAAATATACATTTTGTTTTACGTTAAATAATATTGCTTTGAACATAATTCTGTTTGTCTGAGAACGCGTATAGAAACGGAGGGATAACAAAAATAAATAGCTTATAACAAATACTTTTAATATTCCATTTGTTCATGTGGAATAAGTCCCCAATGGACAAATGAATGTTCAGAGGAGGAAAAATGAAAAAACTTTTTAATGTATGTTTAATTGTATTCGTACTATTTTCGCAACTTGCTAGTTTTCCATACAATCAAGTAAAAGCGGAAACCTTAACAGGAGATTCCTTATTTGACACTGTTGAAATGAAAGATGCGACGAAGCATATTATTGACGAAGCAAAAAATCCTAACAATTTAATAAAGATAGGATCAACCATTCAAGTAGAATACGCTTGGTCAATAAAGGATCAACAAGTTGCACACGCAAATGATACAGCAGTAGTTCAAATACCACTTGCATTAAAAGTATCTAAAGATTTGCAAGGGGATTTAGTAACAGATCAAAAAAATATTGGTCAATATTTTATAACAGCTAAAGATAATAAACTAAAATTAATATTTAATGATCAAGTAGAAAATTTGAAAGACGCTAAAGGAAAAATTAAAGTTGATACCGTGTTTAACTCAACTTTAAAACCTGGGGAAAAATCTGTTCAAATCGCTTTTCCTTTAGGAACAATGGTTCAGCCTATATCAGTTCCTGTTCAAGTAGAAAACTCTAAAGAAGATGGCACCAAACAGGATACTAATAAACAAGCGCAAGATCCAGTAGCTAAACCTGTTACTGATAATCCGGAACAAAACCCAGCAACTAAAACTGTTACCGATAATCCGGAACAAAACCCAGCAGCTAAAACTGCCACTGATAATCCGGAACAAAACCTAGCAGCTAAAATTGCTACTGACAATCCAGAACAAAAGCTATCAAGCGACCCTGCTGAGAATACAAATTCAGGTCCAAAGCAAATAACAACAAACATTTTAACCGGTGTAAAGTTGACGGATAAAGACGGAAAACCATTTACAGAGGATAACCGTCCAAGTACAGATTCCCCTGCCAATATTGAGTTTACATGGGAACTTTTAAAGTCAATGAATGTGAAAAATGGAGATTACTATATTTTTGATCTTCCTAAACATTTTAAGATTTACAATACAATTAACAGTCCTTTATATGATAGTGAAAACCATCAAATTGGTAATTTTACTGTTACAAAAGATGGAAAAGTCACGATGACATTCAACGATTATGTTGAAGAGCATCCAGATGTTGCTGGTAACCTACAATTAAAGACAGAATTTAATAAAGCTGAAATTAAAGGTACAACAACACAAGAAATTCCTTTCCCGATTAAAGATAAGGATGTTTCTATTACAGTTGACTTTAAGCCTAATGTACAAACAGCTACGAATAAAAAAGGATTACCTGATAGACCAATTAATACAAATGAAATTAATTGGAAAGTAGAGATGAACAAAACGCAAGACACCCTTAAAAACGCTATTTTTAAAGATAACATTCCACAAGGTACAAACTTAAATAAAGATTCTATTAAAGTTTATTATTTAGAAGTTGATGTTAATGGGAATGTAACGCGTGGTGCAGAAGCTGAGCCAACAGATTACAATATTATTTCATCAGATGGCTCAAAATTGGAGATTGCTTTTAAAGATTCTATCAATAAAGCATATCAAATCGAATATGCCACAAAAATTACTGATGAAAATATTAAAAGTTTCCGAAATAACGTTACGATAACGAGTGATAATCAAAAGCAACAAAACGCAAGCTCTACTGTAACGGTTTCTCGTGGTACACACTTAAATAAAACAAGTAAATATGATCCAAAGACGCAAACAATTGAGTGGACAATTACTTACAATGGTGATCAAAGAGAGATCAAAAAAGCAGATGCGATTTTAAAAGATATTTTTGACGATACACACGAACTAGATGCAAATTCTATTGTTGTAAAAAACGCTTCATATAATGAAAAAGGAACGCTTGTAACAGGAGACGCTGTTAATAATTACACTGTAAGTAACAAGAAGAATGGCTTCGATTTACAGTTTAATGATGATATTAATAGTGCTTATGTGATTACCTATAAAACCAAGCCAACTAATAAAGTTATAGAAGATGGAAAAGTAAAAAATAAAGTTACAGCTGATAATGATTCAAGTAAAGAAAATGAAGCTAGCTTCAAGCAGCAAAATATTATTAAATCTAATAATAAAGCTGAAACAAATTATAAAGACAAAACAACAACTTGGACAATTATAGTAAATAATAACAACTATCCATTAAACAACGCGATCATTACGGACACCTTTGATCATGGTGGATTACAATTAAAAGATAAGAAACTAGAAATTAAAGACGGTAATTATACCCTTCAGGCTGGGACTGACTATATTTTAGATACAACAGATAAAGGCTTCAAAATTACTCTTATAGGTACGTATCAGTCTAATATGACAAAGACATTAGTCGTAAAATATACGACAGACTTTGATTATACAAAGCTAGAAAGTGGTAAAACTTCATTTAAAAATACAGGTAACCTATCTTGGATAGATACGGATTCTAATCCACAATCAAATAAGGTTGAAGCTAATTTTGATCCTGATACTTTCACAAAAGCAAATGGTTATAAATACGGTTCTTATAACGCCCAAACGAAGGAAATTACTTGGATAATAGGCTTTAACTATAATAATGTTGAGATTAAAGATCCTTATGTTATAGACGTCATACAAGATAAACAAAAGTTAGTGCCTGGATCCATTGAAGTGCGCGATATGATTTTAAATGGAAATCCTAATAATGCACAACCTGGTAATGCTGTACCAACTGAGCAATATGAACTTGAAGAACCTACAGAGAACAATAAAAACACCCTAAAGGTTCATTTCAAACAATCAATTAATTCACCTTACTATATTATCTTTAAAACAAGCCTTGATGGTGAACTTATCCAAGGTACCTACAAAAACGAGGCAGATTTAAAAGATGGCTCTAAAATTGTAAACACCCTTACAGGTGACACTCAAGTAAATAAAGGTGGCAGCTTCGTTACTAAAAAAGCTGTGCAAGACGACAACTATATTAATTGGAGTATCGCAATTAACGAAAGCCAATCAACCATTGCAGATGCCGTTGTAACAGATGACCCAACCGAAAATCAGGTAATTGTGGAAGATTCATTCCACTTATATCCTACAACTGTTGATCCATATGGAAATTTAACAAAAGATACAGTAAACGAATTAAAAGAAGGAACAGACTATAAACTCAAAATAACAACAGACAATAATACCGGAAAGCAACATTTCGAAATTGCCTTCTTGAAAAAAATTGATCGAGCTTATATTTTAGAATATCGCTCACTTATTAATGCAGACGATAAAGAAAAAGTAAGTAATAAAGCGAAAATCACAGGCAATAAGTTGACAGTTAAAAACACAGAAACTACTGAAACGATTGAAGTGAGAATGTCTTCTGGTTCAGGCGGAGGATCTGCTACTAAAGGCCGTGGAAACCTTGAAATTATAAAGGTAGATAACGACAATAAAAACGCACTATTAGCTGGGGCAGAATTTACTTTATACGATCGTACAGGTAAAACTGTTATCCGTAAAATTACAACAGACAAAGACGGTATCGCTAAATTTAATAATTTAAAACGCGATAAATATTTATTAAAAGAAACAAAGGCTCCTGAAGGCTATGTAATTAGCTGGGATTTAAAACAAGGGAAAATTGTTGAACTTGGTACACAAGAGACTACAACATATAAACTTGCAAATAAGAAGTTTGTCGGTAAAGTAGTTTTAACAAAGTCTGATGACCTGAATAAAAACGTCACACTGCAAGGTGCCGTTTTCACACTACTTGATAAAGATAAAAAAATAATTTCAGAACACGAAAAATTAACAACAAATGATAAAGGACAAATTACTGTAGATAATTTAAAACCAGGAACTTACTATTTAAAAGAAATAAAGGCTCCTGAGCATTATCAATTAGATGATCGACTTATTGAATTTACAATCGAGGAAGATCAAACAACAGTAATCAATAAAACGGCCCAAAACAGCTTAATTAGAGGCTCAGCTATCCTAACAAAAGTTGATAAAGAGGGTAATACTTTAGAAGGTGCTGTATTTAGTGTACGGGACCAAAATAACAAAAGAATTCCTGGTTATACCAAATTAACGACAAATGGTAACGGACAAATCGAAGCGAAAAATTTACTTCCTGGAGAGTACCAGTTTGTTGAAGAGAAAGCACCTGAACATTATGAAATAGATAAAAAACCGCTTAAATTTACAATTGAAAAAAGCCAACAGAAAGCACTTACTGTTACCGCGACAAATCACCTCATTAAAGGTGGTGTCACTTTAACGAAAGTCGATGATGTCGATGGCACTGCCCTTGAAGGTGCTGTATTTAAAATTGTCGATGCGAATGACGAGAAACAAGTAATTCGTGAAAATATAAAAACAGGTTCAGATGGAAAAGTTACCATTAAAGATCTAGAGCCTGGTGTTTATAAATTTATCGAAACAGAAGCTCCTAAGGATTATACGTTAAGTACAAACCCTATCGAGTTTACAATTGATAAAAGCCAACAAGCTCTTGCTACTGTTACGGCAAATAACAGCTTAAAAACGGGCGAAGTTGAATTATTAAAAGTTGATGAGTTTGGTGAGAAAAAACCACTTGAAGGTGCAGTATTCAAGCTTGTCGATACAAATAATAATGACGTTTCCCCTTACACTAACTTAACTACTGATAAACACGGTAAAGTTAAAGTTAGTAACCTACGTCCTGGTACGTATAAATTCATTGAAATAGCTGCTCCTGAACATTACGTTTTACGAGCAGAACCTATTGAATTTACAATCGATAGAAGTCAGAAAGAAACTCTACTTGTGAAAGCTGAAAATGCTTTAAAACCAGGAGATGTTGAATTAACAAAAGTTGATGATATCGATGGTACAGCTCTTGAAGGTGCTGTATTTAAAATTGTTGATGCAAATGATGAAAAGAAAGTCATTCGCGAAAATGTAGAAACTGGTGCGGATGGTAAAGCTATCGCTACTGGCTTACGCCCTGGCGATTATAAATTTATCGAAGTAACAGCACCGAAGTATTACGACAAAAATACAAAACCAATTAAATTTACGATTACAGAAAGTCAAACAACTCAGGCTACTGTTACCGCTAAAAACAGCTTAACAAAAGGCGGTATTGAGTTAACAAAAGTGAATGCTGCAGATGAAAAGGAAACACTTGAAGGTGCAGTATTTAAAATCGTTAATAGGGATACTAATGAAGATATTCGTACGGACCTTGTTACGAATAGTAAAGGAATGCTAGTTGTAGATGACTTACGTCCTGGTAACTATAAACTTATCGAAACAAAGGCTCCAACTTATTACGATGTAAATGTAGAACCAATTGAATTTACAATCGAAAAAGGACAACAAAAACTCCTTCCACTTACATTTAAAAATAGTTTAACGAAAGGAAAAGTTAAACTTATTAAAGAAGATGATGTGGAAAGTAGTAAAGCTCTTGCCGGCGCTGTATTCACATTGCAAGACGCAACTGGCAAAGAAATTATGAAAGATTTAACAACAGATGATCACGGAGTATTAGTTATTCCTGATTTAGCACCAGGGGATTATCAATTTATCGAAACAAAAGCCCCTGAACATTATAAATTAGACAAAACACCTATTAAGTTCACAATTAAAAAAGCTAGTAAGGAAGATCTTCCTATCCCTGTTACTGTAAAAAATAGTTTACTTACAGGTGGCGTCACTTTAACAAAAGTTGATGATGTTGATGGCACTACTCTTGAAGGTGCAGAATTTATAATCGTTGACGCTCATGATACTAAAAAGGTAATTCGCAAAGGTTTAACGACTGATAAAAACGGTAAAATTACCGCTTCTGATTTACGTCCTGGAGACTATCAATTTATTGAAGTAAAAGCTCCAAAAGACTATACCTTAAGCAAAGACCCTATTCCGTTCACTATCGAAAAAAGTCAAAAAGAGAATATTACTGTTACCGCTACTAACAGTTTAAAGAAAGGTGCAGTAACATTAACAAAAATTGATGACATCGATCGTACGATGCTCGAAGGTGCAATCTTTAAGATTGTGGATATGAATGGTAAGGAAGTTCATACGAATCTTGTTACAGATAAAAACGGTAAAATTTCTGTTTCTGATTTACGCCCTGGAGACTATCAGTTCATTGAAACAAAAGCTCCTGAGCACTATGTATTAGATGAAACAACGATTCCATTTACAATTGAAAGAAGTCAAACGAAAGAGATCAATGTTACAGGCAAAAATGCTTTGAAAAACGGTAGCGTTGAACTAACAAAGATTGACGATATTGATATGAATACAAAACTTGCTAACGCCGTATTTAATTTATTAGATGCAGACGGAGAGCTAGTTAAAGAAGGCTTAAAAACAAATGATGAAGGTAAAATTGTTGTTGAAAACCTACGTCCTGGTACGTATCAATTCGTTGAAACAATTGCTCCTGAACATTACGATTTAGATAAAAAACCTATCGTATTTACAATTAAAAAGAGCCAAACTGAAACTCTTCATGTCACTGCTACAAATGCTTTAACAAAGGGTGCAGTTAAACTTTCTAAAGTAGATGATGTTGATGGCACTGTTCTTAAAGATGCAGTATTTAAAATTGTTAATATGAACGGTGATGTAGTTCATAAAGACCTTGTTACAAATGAACAAGGAATAATCGAAATTAACGACCTACGTCCTGGTGATTACCAATTTATCGAAACGAAAGCTCCGAAGCATTACGTTTTAGATGAAACACCAATCAAATTCACTATTGAAAAAGGACAGAAGAAAGCTATTTCTTTAACTGCTACAAATAGCTTACAACAAGGTAGTATCGAATTACTTAAAGTTGATGATTTAAACACTCAAACAAAACTTGCCGATGCGGTATTTAATTTACTAGATCAAGATGGCAAAGTACTTAAAACAGATTTAAAAACAAACAGTGAAGGTAAAATCGTTATCGAAAACTTACGTCCTGGTACGTACCAATTCGTTGAAATAACGGCTCCTGAACACTATGATTTAGACAAAAAACCAATTATATTTACAATTGAAAAAAGCCAAAAAGATATTGCTACCGTTACTATGAAAAATAGTTTAACAAAAGGCGGCGTGGAACTTTCTAAAGTGGATGACGTCGATGGCACTACTCTTGAAGGCGCAGTATTTAAAATTGTGGATATGAATGGCACTGTAATTCGCAAAGATCTTGTTACGAATCAACAAGGTAAAATTAGCGTTTCTGACCTACGTCCTGGTGATTATCAATTCATCGAGACAACGGCTCCGAAACACTATGATTTAAACAAAGAGCCAATTCCATTCACAATCACAAAGAGCCAAGCTGATCCTATCTCCGTTACAGCTACAAATAGCTTAACGAAAGGCGCTGTGGAACTTTCTAAAGTAGATGATGTAGATGGTACTGCTCTTAAAGATGCGATATTTAAAATTACTGATATGAATGGTAACGACATTCGCACTGAGCTTACAACAGATGTACATGGAAAAATTTCTGTTTCTGATTTACGTCCTGGGGACTATCAGTTTATTGAAACGAAAGCTCCTGAACACTATAAATTAGATAGTACACCTATTAAGTTTACAATTAAGAAAAGCCAAAAAGAAAAGCTCCAAGTTACTGCTACAAATAGCTTAACTGAGGGTGCTGTAGAATTAATAAAAGTGGATGATATAAATCCAGATACAAAACTTTCTGATGCAGTGTTTAACATCATCGATGCGAAAGGTAAAATTGTTCGCACTGATTTAACTACTGATAAAGATGGGAAGATTTCAGTTTCTGATTTACGTCCGGGAGATTATCAGTTCATTGAAACGAAAGCTCCAACTGGCTATGATTTAAACGTTAAACCAATTCCTTTCACAATTACGAAAGGACAATCTCAGGTTACCTCTGTTACAGCCTTAAATAGTTTAACAACAGGTTCAATTGAGTTAACTAAAGTTGATATTGATCACCATGGAACACTTGAAGGTGCCATTTTCAATATTTTAGACCAAGATGGAAAAGTCATCCGAGAAGGTTTAAAAACAGATCAACACGGAAAAGTAATCGTAAATGATTTGAAACCTGGTAATTATCAATTAGTAGAAACAAAGGCTCCTAAAGGCTATCAATTAGATGCATCACCAATAAACTTTACAATTGATAGAGCCCAAGCTAAGCCACTACAAATTACAGTTTCAAATAAAAAAATTGAATCTTCTTCAGGTGGAGATGACAAGCCAATTACTCCTCCAAATAAAGAAGATAACAAAGGCAATGAAACATCTGAGAAACACGAAAACGGAACTTCTGAAGAACAAAATAATGAAACACCTGAGAAACACGAAAACGGAACTTCCGAAGAAACATCGAATAAAACAGATAACAAACAGCAAGATGATCGAAATACGGATAAGCACCTTCCAAATACAGGTCATAAAGAAGACCCTACACAAACAGTAGGTATTGTTCTTCTACTAGCTGGATTATTAAGTATTTTAGCTACAAAACGCAAAAAAAATTATTAATAATTTTTTCACATCCAATCAATCTCTCAATTGATTGGATGTTTTTTATACAAAAAGGACGATACATAAAGTATCGTCCTTTTAACGGGGTGAGGCTGCCCAAAAGTACGGAAAACCTTTGAACAGCCTCTTATTTTCATATGGATGCCTTACATATATCACTGATAATAATTATGAAATGCGGAAACATAATTACCATCAACTGATTCAAACATGAGAAATGAAACCCTACAGTGGTTCCATTCCTCTACATAATCTAAAGTTTGGGTACACTAGATTCATGCAATGTAGGAGCTTTCAGAGTAGAAAGCGAACCTTCGTTTAAAATGATAGCATACATATCTCCCTCAAAAATATGCAAATATGCATATATCGTTTTTTTATTTCTCAATGTCAGAATATTGAAAAATAAAAGGTGTGAAGGTAAAATAAAGTCATTATCCGTCTTCTTTTGTCAGTCAGAGAGAATAGAAGAATAGGAGAGGAAAAAATGAGAAAATCATTGAAACAAAAAATAGTAAGCTCTTTGCTTGCTGTATCACTTGCTGTTAGCTTAGCTCCAATTGGGCAAGCAAAAGCGGATTCCACGTCAGAGGTTACACAAACTCCATCTATTACAAAACAGATTGATCCAAACCGCGCGATTGAACATGTTCGTTTCTTATCTGAAACAATTGGTCCTCGCCCCGGTGGAACAAAATCCGAAGAATGGGCTTCTCGTTACATTGGTATGCAGCTTAAATCAATGGGCTATGAAGTAGAATATCAACCATTTCAGGTGCCCGATCAATACGTTGGATTCATTGAATCACCCCTATCAACAAAACGTAATTGGCAAGCTGGTGCTGCTCCTAATGCACTAATTTCTACAGAAGCTGTTACAGCTCCCCTTATCTTTGTTCAAGGTGGGACAAAATTAGAAGATATTCCAAATGAAGTAAACGGTAAAATTGTTTTATTTGAAAGAGGAACGACAGTTACCGACTATAATAAACAAGTTGAAAATGCTGTTAGCAAAGGTGCAAAAGGTGTTCTTTTATACAGTTTAATTGGCGGACGCGGAAATTATGGACAAACCTTCAATCCCCGCCTAATGAAAAAGCAATCTATCCCTGTCTTTGGTCTTGCTTATGCGCAAGGAAATGCATTTAAAGAAGAAATCGCTAAAAAGGGGACAACAATTCTTTCCCTAAAAGCGAGACATGAATCTAAATTAACATCTCTAAATGTTATCGCCAAAAAGAAACCAAAGAAGAGTACAGGTAATGAAAAAGCAGTCGTTGTAAGCTCGCACTATGATAGTGTTGTCGGAGCACCTGGCGCAAATGATAATGCTTCTGGAACTGGATTAGTATTAGAACTAGCTCGTGCTTTTCAAAATGTAGAAACTGATAAAGAAATTCGCTTTATTACCTTTGGTTCTGAAGAAACTGGATTACTTGGTTCGGATTATTACGTGAATAGTCTATCCCAAAAAGAACGCGACCGTATTTTAGGTGTCTTTAACGCCGACATGGTTGCAACAAATTATGATAAAGCAAAGAATTTATACGCTATGACACCTGATGGCTCTACAAACTTTGTAACAGATGCTGCCTTGCAAGCAGGTAAACAACTAAATAATGCCCTCGTCCTACAAGGTAAATTCGGTTCTAGTGATCATGTTCCATTTGCTGAAGCTGGTATTCCTGCTGCTCTATTTATTTGGATGGGTGTCGATAGTTGGAATCCATTAATCTATCATATTGAGAAGGTATACCATACACCTCAAGATAACGTATTAGAAAATATTTCACCTGAACGAATGAAAATGGCATTAGACGTTATCGGAACAGGTGTTTATAACTCGCTTCAAAAACCTGTTACTCAAACTGAACAGAAAGCTGCTTAATCAATAAAAGACCACTGATTTTTATCAGTGGTCTTTTATTGAGAAAAAATATATATGCATAAAAGCATATTTTATCCTACTCATTATCGTATACAATATTAACTGTAACAATACCGATTACAACTTATAAGGAGGCTTTTTCTATTATGAAAAAAATGATTTTAGCAGGTGCGTTAACTTTAGCGGGTATTACCGGCGCTACCGCGTTTATTCCTGAAACAAAAGTCGCTGCTGCCGCTCAAGAACAAAGCTTTACAAAATTTTATTCTTTGCAAACTGGAGGTAGTTCTGAACAAGAACCTGTTTTCCTTCAAAAGGGACAAGAGTTAACAATTCAACCTAACAGCAAAACTCCTAGTTACAGTGTTTATGACTCAAATCATAACCTTATTGGACGTTATTCTGATGGTTACGGCCGAATTTTCACTGCAAAAACAGATGGAAATATGTATGTTCAATTTCATGCACCTTACGTTTACTATAGTCCTGTTAGTTTTTCTGTTACTTATACTATTCAATAGAAAAGAGGTCCTTTATAGGACCCCTTTTATTTCTCTTCCCAATTCACTTTTACAAATCCATCTTTTACTGTTAATCCGCTTATATTCAATACATATTCCTCATTTGCTTTTAAAGTAACTGTAAAAGTACCTTTTTTCGATTCACAAATTTCCTTTAACTCTTTTATACCTTCTCCTCGTCTTTCATACACACTAAAGCATAAGTTTCCTCGTTTTGCATCTGTCTCATAAGAAAATGTCACTTCTGTATCCTTTTCATACTGAAATTCAATATCCTTACTGGCAATATCCCATGATGAGAATTTTGCCTCATAACTTGTTTTCCCTTGCTTCTCATTTGCCAAATATATATCCCCGGCTCTCCATGCATCATCTAACGTTTGTGCAAAAGTAAAACCACTAAGTAATACAAACATTGTGCTTGCCAATATCGCAACTAATGTTACTTTCTGTTTTTTAACAAAATTCACCTTACATTCTCCTTCAACCTTCTTTTTACTTCTTCTTACCATATATAATAAAAGCCCAATAAAGAATGGCAATATAACTGCTAAAATACTCCATCCTTTGCTCATTTGATGTGCTTTAGCATCTGTATATACCCATGATGCAACACATATTAAAAGTGCTATAAAAGCTAAAAACATCGTCACTCCAGCTACTTCAAATAGTACAAACGGATTAGCGAACTCTTTCATGTAATCTATACTCCTTCTTTAAAAATGACTGTATTACAACATATATCGGAATGTATACATGCATCATAATCACAATGGCTATCAACATAGGAATTTTATAATCCAAATGTGTGACAAATTGTTCTATAACAATTGTTAACAAAACAATCCAAATGGTGTGAATACAAATCATCCATTTCCTCTCTAACTTCTGAGCCTTTCGCACGCCCTGCTTCGTGTTATTTATTAGCTCTTCGCTTGGAGTTATCTCTTCTGCTAAGCTACTCTTTACCTTCTGTTCAAATTTATCTTCTGTCATAAACGAACCCCTCCAAATGTTCTCGCATTTGCTTCTTCGCATAATTAAGGCGATATTTCACTGTACCAATCGGTATATTTAATATTTCGCTCATTTCTTTATAAGAGTATTGTTCATAATAGTAGAGTACGAGCACGGTTTTATATTTTTCATTCAATAGCTGTATAACTTCCCGTATCATTTCCGCTTCCACTTTTTGAATAAATTCTTCTGATATATTCACATCATCTGCGAAATCTATTTCTCCACCATCTTCTTTATGAAATAAATCTAAGACGCGATCTTTCCATCTTTTCTTCTTACGGTAAAAGTCATAAAATGTACGAACGCAAATTGTAGTAATCCACTTTTTATAATTATCCACATAAAAAAGTTGGTGCCTTGATGAAAAAACCTTTATCCACGTCTCTTGAAAAATATCTTCCGCATCTTCTTTCGTTTTCGCTAACTTGTAGCATAAGGAATATATTTGCTGCTTATATATATCAATTAATTCTTCTATCTTTTCTTCCATCATAAGCCTCCTGTCATTTATATAAGACGACGCAAATTCCCCTTTTGTTTGATAAATTTTTTTTATTATCTCCACATAAAAAGGCAATCACAACATTGTGTGATTGCCTTTTACTGAAAGCGAAAAATCGGCTCCGCTTTTCTTTATTTCCAGCTTTGCCTCCTATTCTAAACGAGCCGCTTCCGCTTTTCTTCATTACATTTTTTCTGGTGCAGATACTCCTACGATTGCTAATGCATTTTGAAGTGTAGTGCGTACTGCTTTCATTAATTCATAACGAGCTTTACTTAATTCTACGTTATCTTGGTTTAATACTTTTTCTGCATTGTAGAAGCTGTGTAATGTTGCTGCTAATTCAAATGCATAGTTTGTAATACGGTGTGGCAGACGTTTTTGTGCTGCATCCGCAACTACAGCTGGGAATTCACCAAGTTTTTTCAGTAACTCTACTTCTTTCTCAGAAGTAACAAGCTTGTAGTTCACATCTCCGCCTGTAGCTAATCCTAACTCTTCACCTTGACGAAGGATACTGCATACGCGAGCATGAGCATATTGTGCATAGTATACTGGGTTTTCATTAGATTTTGATACAGCTAAGTCCATATCGAAGTCTAAATGAGAGTCACCGCTACGCATTGCGAAGAAGTAACGCATTGCGTCCACGCCTACTTCTTCCATAAGCTCACGAAGTGTAACTGCTTTACCCGTACGCTTACTCATCTTCATTTTTTCACCATTTTGATATAGTTGTACCATTTGGATGATTTCTACTTCAAGCGTGTCTTTATCGTAACCAAGTGCTTGAATAGCAGCCTTCATACGAGGAATGTAACCGTGGTGGTCAGCACCCCAAATGTTGATTAACTTATCAAAACCACGCTCTAATTTATCACGGTGATACGCGATATCTGGCGTTAAGTATGTGTAAGAACCGTCGTTTTTAATTAATACACGATTTTTGTCATCGCCGTAAGTCATTGAACGGAACCAAGTTGCGCCGTCTTCTTCAAAGATCTCTTCACGCTCTTTTAATACAGCAAGAGCTTGATCGATTTTTCCGTTTTTGTATAGTGATGTTTCTGAGAACCATACATCAAATTTAACACGGAAGCTTTCTAAGTCTTTTTGAAGTTTTGCTAATTCATATTTTAAACCGTATTCACGATAGAATTCATAACTTTCTTTTTCATCAGCTTTCGCATAACGATCGCCGAATTCTTCAGCTAAACGTTTACCGATTCCAATGATATCCGCACCATGATAACCGTCTTCTGGCATTTCTTTATCTAAGCCTAAAGCTTGCATGTAACGAGCTTCAACAGAAAGAGCTAAGTTATGAATTTGGTTACCAGCATCATTAATGTAGTACTCACGAGATACATCGTAGCCTGCTTTTGCTAATAGGTTACATAAAGTGTCACCTACTGCCGCACCACGTGCATGTCCTAAGTGAAGGTCACCTGTTGGATTCGCAGATACGAACTCAACTTGTACTTTTTCACCTTTACCAGTATTCGTTTCACCGTAAGCTTCACCAGCGTTTACGATTGTTGGAATTAAATCTGTTAAGTAGCTATTATCCATATAGAAGTTAATAAAACCAGGACCAGCGATTTCGATTTTTTCAATAGAAGCTTTTGCTTTATCGAAGTTTGCAACTAGTTCTTCTGCAATCATACGAGGTGCTTTTTTCGCAACGCGTGCAAGTTGCATTGCCATATTTGTAGAGAAGTCACCATTTGTTTTATCTTTTGGAGATTCTAATACAACGTTTGGAATCTGTTCTTCTGTCGCTAATTCTGCCTTTAATACAGCAGCCTGAATTTCTTCTTTAATCAATCCTTTTACTTGTTCTAAGGAATTCATTATTTTGCCTCCTTCAAATTAATTGTAATAGTATATCTGCCAGCTTCTTGTTCACTTAGAAGCAATGCGTAAGTTAAGAAGAGTTGTCCTTTTTTCTTTTCATCCGACCATTTAAAAAGAACGTTATCAGTCTTTGTTTGCAATGCAAACGTACCAAGTTCACTCGTATACGTACCAGTTGTCCATTCACCTTTCACATGCGTCTGACGCATAGAAACAGCACCTGAACGCATAATGAGAACTTGTTCATCTTGAATTTTAATAATTGTTTTCACTTCGCCTTGTTCGTTCGGCTCCTGGAATGTTACATATGTACCTTGACCTTTTACATAGTATTGACCATCTGCTTCAAAAGCAACGGTTTCCTTCCTCGCCCCTTCACGGATTTCTGTTACGAAATGAACGTGTACCGGCAAGCCTGCAAGTTGTTTCTCCACGTCTTGCACACCTTTCAAATGTTATAGATATTAAATACTACTTATAATAAATCACTTTTCCTATCATATCAAAAAAAGACTCTGTCTGTCTGCTGAAAAATCAGGAAAACTCCATTTCAAAAAATAATTCACTTCTACTTTATTTTATATGATAAAATATTTTTTAAATCTAAATATTCTTTCAATTAAAGAGGTGAATATAGTGATACCAACAAAGTTAAAAAAGGGTGATGAAATACGGGTGATTTCACCATCGTGTAGTTTAAGTATTGTTTCAAATGAAAATAAAAAATTTGCTATAAAAAGATTAACCGACATGGGCTTTCAAGTTACATTCTCAAAATATGCCGATGAGATAGATCGATTTGCTTCCTCTTCTATTTCTTCCCGCATTCAAGACCTCCATAAAGCATTTAGAGACCCTAATGTAAAAGCTATTTTGACGACACTTGGCGGATACAACTCCAATGGTTTATTGAAACATCTCGATTATGATCTAATTCGTAAAAATCCGAAATTTTTCTGTGGTTATTCAGATATTACTGCTTTAAATGATGCAATTTACGCAAAAACAGGTCTCGTTACATATTCAGGACCCCATTTCTCTTCCTTTGGAATGGAGAAAGGGCTCGAGTATACAACCGATTACTTTTTAAAGTGCTTAACTTCTAATGAGCCTATTGAAGTCCTGCCATCTGAAACATGGAGCGATGATTCTTGGTATATAGATCAGAAAAATCGAGAATTTATTAAAAATAAAGGATACGTTTCAATTCAGGAAGGAGAAGCTACAGGAGATATTATCGGTGGCAATATGAGCACATTTAACTTACTGCAAGGTACACCATATATGCCAAATTTAAAGGACAAAATTTTATTTATTGAAGAAGATAGTTTAACTGGAACATCTACTCTTAAAACTTTTGATCGTTATTTACATTCCCTTATGCAGCAGCAAGATTTTGAATACATAAAGGGAATCGTTATAGGAAAGATGCAAAAAGGTGCAGAATGTACGATAGAAGACATTCAAGAAATGATTGCTTCAAAACCTGAACTTGCACATATTCCTATCATTGCAAACGCAAGTTTCGGGCATACAACCCCGATTTTCACTTTTCCAATTGGTGGACGTGCAAAAATTATTTCTAACAAGGAAAAAACATCTATCACTATTTTAACGCACTAAAAAGGAGCGAATGAGTCGCTCCTTTTATGGTTTTTCTATTTTTTCCAACGCTTTTTGTGGAATAGATTCTTTCGGGATTTCAGCCCATCCTTTTCCTTGCATACCTTTTGCATAAATTTTTATAAACGCCCCCGCATGCAATTCACGGTTCATCATTCTTTTAATGATCTGTAACTTTCCGTCTTCTGTATACCCTTTAAAAGTATACAAGTATTCTCCGTCTTTTTTCTCACCTTTATCTATAACCGCATAATAATCTTGTATTTCTTTATTTGAAAAGAAGTTGTCTACAAAAGCATGTACACCTTCTGTTTTTGTGTTCAAATAATACGCTGTTCCACCTAGAATAATGGCGAATACAGCTAAAACTTTAATTACCAATTTCATACATGAACCTCCTGTTTGCACTTCTTTCTCACTAGTATTATATCTATACTTGTATTATACGGAAAAGAGCATACTATACTCTATCTAAAAGTCTTACACTTTCCTTACATTATTGTAAGGGATTTTTCTTACAGCAAGTTCCCAAGAAAAAATTTTTCCGTTTCATACACTTTTATATTATTATTGAATGATACGAATTTTTATTACAAAAATCAAAGGAGACAGTTTTCAAATGGCTATCTTGCAAGGTTTAGCACTATTACTTGTTGTACTTTGTCTATTTACACTTTTTAGTTACCGTGCGCCTTATGGAATGAAGGCGATGGGTGCTTTAGCTAATGCAGCAATCGCAAGTTTTCTTATTGAAGCATTTCACCGTTATATAGGTGGAGAAATGTTTCATAATGACTTTTTACAATCAGTAGGAGAAGCTTCAGGTAGTATGAGCGGTGTCGCAGCAGCGATTTTAGTCGCATTAGCAATCGGTGTTTCCCCCGTATACGCTGTTTTAATTGGTATCGCTACTAGTGGATTCGGTATTTTACCAGGATTTTTCGCTGGATACGTTTGTGCTTTCGTCGTGAAATTTCTCGAAAAGAAATTACCAGCTGGCGTGGAATTTTTAGCAATCCTATTTATCGCTGCACCAATCTCACGCGGAATGGCAATGCTTATGGATCCGCTTGTTAACGCAACACTCGGTAAAATCGGTTCTATGATTTCAGTTGCAACTACAGAAAGTCCTATCATTATGGGTATTATGCTTGGTGGATTAATAACAGTTATTTCTACCTCTCCACTGAGTTCTATGGCACTAACTGCAATGCTTGGATTAACAGGTTTACCAATGGCGATTGGTAGTCTTGCCGTTGCGGCCTCAGCCCCGATGAACTTTATTTTCTTTAAACGATTAAAAATTTGTTCAAAGAAAGATACAATTGCTGTAGCAATCGAGCCTTTAACACAAGCCGATGTTGTCTCAGCAAATCCAATTCCAATCTATATGACAAATTTCGTTGGCGGTGCACTTGCCGGTATTATTACATCGCTATTCCAGCTTGTTAATAATGCACCAGGAACAGCATCACCAATTCCAGGTCTTCTTGTCCTATTCGGATTTAATGACGTTGTAAAAGTAACAATTGCTGCTATATTATGTGGAATCGTTACCACTATTGTCGGATACATTGGATCTATTGTGTTCCGTAAATATCCAATCCGCTCTGCTGATGAAATTCGCGGAGTTACTTCGGAAGAGAAGGTTGCATAAGAAAAAGAGCTATTCCCATCGTTTGAGAATAGCTTTTTTTTGTGTTGCGTAACGGCAAATGAAATTATATCGGCGGTTTTTTCAATATATCAGCGCAACTCGAATTATATCGGCGATTTTTTTAATATATCGGCGCAACTCGAATTATATCGG
>NZ_KV827880.1:76337-176639 GCF_001836235.1 Bacillus sp. HMSC036E02
AATTATATCGGCGATTTTTTCAATATATCGACTTACCGACACATAACGACAAAATAAGAGCCCTCTAATCATATAGAGGGCTCTTATTTTATCTAGCTGCAGCGGCTAGAATAATCGGTGGCTTCGCTTCTTCCTTCGAGGCAAAAAGCGCCTCTACGTCTGAAGCTCCATCCCCCTCACATTCTGAGCGAGCCGCTTCCGCTTTTATTTTATCCAGTTACGTCTCCTAACCCCTTGCGTCTAAGAACATTCCCTGTCAAAAGGTAAAAAGCACCTTTTGCAAGAAAGAACCTTAGTCACCGGGTCTAAACAGTCGGCTTTACTTTTATTTCACCCAACCGAGCAGCATTTCCCGCACGAATTTGCTTGCTGCAACTGGTGTTTGATCACTATGGTCGTAGACAGGAGCTACTTCTACTAAGTCTGCTCCAACTACATTTATATTTGAATTTGCAATTGCCACGATGGAATCTAATAATTCTTTAGATGTGATACCTCCAGCTTCTAACGTTCCTGTTCCAGGAGCGTGAGCTGGGTCTAATACGTCAATGTCAATTGTGACATAAACTGGGCGTCCTGCCAGTTTCGGTAATACTTCTTTTAACGGTTCTAATACGTCAAATTTATATAAGTTCATACCTACTTCTTTTGCCCATTCGAATTCTTCCTTCATTCCAGAACGAATACCGAAAGAATATACGTTTTCCGGACCAATTAAATCGCACACCTTACGAATAGGTGTAGAGTGGGATAAAGGCTCCCCTTCATACGACTCACGTAAATCAGTATGAGCATCCATATGGATGATTGCTAAATCCGGATATTTTTTTGCCATTGCCTTAAAAATTGGCCAAGACACTAGGTGCTCACCACCGAGACCTAGTGGAAACTTATCGGCATCTAAAAGTTTTGATACATACTCTTCAATCATGTCTAAACTGCGTTGTGCGTTTCCGAATGGTAATGGGATATCACCCGCATCAAAATATTTTACCTCTTCTAGTTCACGATCTAAATACGGGCTATATTCTTCAAGACCGATTGATACTTCACGAATACGTGCAGGGCCAAAGCGAGATCCCGGACGGTAACTTACTGTCCAATCCATAGGCATCCCGTAAATAACTACCTTTGACTCTTCAAAACTTGGATGACTTTTAATAAATACTTTACCTGAATAAGCTTCATCAAAACGCATATTCTTTTCCTCCTTATGTGGAACTTAAGGTATCCCAACCTTTCATTATTTCTCAAATTTGGAGCGCATTGCTCCTCTTTCTCGATTTACCGGGTCTTCTGTTTCATAACAAGAAGACGATTTTCTTTACAGGAGTGTAAGTAGCTAGCATGTTCAAGTCTTCTGGACAAACACCTTAAATGAGCTACTCACACTTTATTTGTTCAAACGCGATTTTCTTACTTAATTAAATCGCCAACAAATTTTGGTAATGCGAACGCTGCGTTGTGTAATTCTTTTGTGTAGTATTTCGTTTCGATTTCGTGGAAACGCTCTTCACTTACTTGTAATGGATCATGTTTTTTAGATCCAATTGTGAACGTCCAAAGACCACTTGGGTAAGTTGGAATGTTCGCTGTGTATAAACGAGTAATAGGGAAGATCTCTTTTACGTCTTTAAACACAGTTGTAATTAATTCTGGTGTAAACCAAGGGTTGTCCGTTTGTGCAACGAAAATACCGTCTTCTTTTAACGCTTTAGAGATTCCAGCGTAGAAACCTTTCGTAAATAAGTTTACTGCTGGTCCTACTGGCTCAGTAGAATCTACCATAATTACGTCATATTCATTTTCGCTCTCTGCGATGTGTAGGAAGCCATCTCCTACTTTTACTTCTACACGCTCATTATCTAATGCGCCTGCAATTGATGGTAAGTATTGTTTAGAGTACTCAATTACCTTTCCATCGATTTCAACAAGAGTTGCTTTCTTTACACTTGGGTGTTTTAATACTTCACGAATAACACCGCCATCACCGCCGCCAACAACTAATACGTTTTCAGGGTTTGGATGTGTAAATAAAGGTACGTGCGCTACCATTTCATGATAAACGAACTCATCTTTTTCTGTTGTCATAACCATGCCATCTAAAATAAGCATGTTTCCGAACTCTTCCGTTTCAACCATATCTAATTTTTGGAATTCTGTTTGCTCCGTATGTAATGTGCGGTTAATACGCGCCGTAATCCCAAAATGTTTTGTTTGTTTTTCAGTGAACCATAGTTCCATCGTACAATCACGCCTTTCAATGCAAATTTATAATAGGGACATCATTAATGTCCCCTAACAAAAATAAAACAAAACATCCAAAAAGTATAGTTAAAAGTAAAAAAATAGCGAAAATATATTTTAGTCAGAGGGCTACAATATCTATGCATAAAAAAAGCCCTTTCTTAAGAAAGGGCTTTTTTCTCTACTTCTACCGGTTTTCGAATCGGAATTAAAAGCATTACGCAACCAACTAATACAACAATTCCACCGACTAAAAACGGACTTTGCGGTGAAACAGTATGACCGATGACCCCTGATAAGATTGGCGCAATTGCACCACCTAACCAACGAACGAAGTTATAAACACCTGATGTAACAGATCTTTCATAAGGTGAAATATCCATTACATAACTTGTAAATAATGCATTATTTAATCCAGATGCTAATCCTGATAGAACAATTAATACAATTTGTAACCACATAATTTTTACAAAGAATAGCGCAATTAAGAAAAGCGCAAATACGAGTAAACTTCCTTTCAACAATGTTTTCGGCTCATATTTACCTTCTAGCTTATGGGCTAAAATTGCAGAACCGTAAGCTAACGCTAATCCCCATCCGCAAAACACAAACCCTAATTGAATAGCAGATAAATGCATAATAAGTGGTGAATATGCTAACACAACGAAAAATCCGTAGTAGTATAACATTCCTGAAATCGCACCTTGCATAAACGGTTTATACTTAACTAAGTTAAGTAATTCTCCTACGCCTGCCGCTTTACGCTTCACTTTTCGCTCCGGTTCTTTTACAAAAAAGAAAACTAAAATAAATGCTAAGAAGATTAAAATACTCGTCGCAAAAAATGGGTAGCGCCAAGAATGTCCACCTAATATCCCGCCTAATAACGGTCCGCCTGCCATCCCTAAACCGATAGCTGCTTCATACAATCCTACTGCTTCATGAACTTCTTTACTTAATGCAATCAATAATGTCATCGCCGTTGCGAAGAACATCGCATTTCCTAATCCCCATCCTGCGCGGAAAAGAGATAATTGAGCAATCGTTTGCGATATACCGCATATAAACGCAAATATAGTCACGATCGCAAGACCAATCGTCATCATTCGTTTATCACCAAATCTCGATGCGAATATTCCAGCTGGTAACATCATAATTGCCATCGTTAAAATATATGCCGTAAATAACATCTCTACTTGCCAATGCGATGCACCAATTTGTTCAGCAATGCTTGGTAAAATTGGGTCGACTACCCCTATACCCGAAAAGGCAAGGAAGGTAGCCACCACTGTAATCAATCTCCCTAATTTTTGTTTGCTCTCCATTTTGATCATTCTCCTTTTGTGCTCTCTAAAAATGTCACTGCACGATGTAAGCTATCTTCAAGCTCTGCCTTTACACGCTGCATTTGCTCCATTTTCTCGTCTAACGTTTGCACTTGTTGTTCAAGCATCTCTTTAATTTCTTGAATCACTTCACGGTCACGAGGATTTTCACTACTTCTTCTTTGCTCCATTCTTTCTTTTAGCGATAAAAAATGCTGCATCTCTTGAAGCGTAATTCCTAACACTTCTTTCGCTTCCACAATTTTTTTAATTCTGGCGATATCCTCGTCTGTATACAGGCGAATGTTCCCCTCACTACGTTCAGGGGGATGAATTAAACCAATTTCCTCATAATAACGAAGTGTACGTTTTGTCAAACCAACTTGCTTTGTTACTTCATCAATTTTATACATGTTTATTCCTCCCTTCACTTGATTATTACATTTTACGTTAACGTTAACTTTTGTGCAACTGTTAGACTTTTGTAAATGTTTGTCATATTCAATTGTATTTTCCCTAAAGCAGTTTCATAATGAAAGAAAAGAGATAATAAGGAGAATTTCACATGAGTAAACCACTTATTTTCGCTCACCGCGGAGTAAAAGGAACACATCCCGAAAATACGATGATTGCCTTCCAAGAAGCAGAACGCATTGGCGCTCACGGAATTGAACTCGATGTCCACTTATCAAAAGATGGTGAACTTGTCGTAATTCACGATGAAACCGTCGATCGTACAACAAATGGCGTTGGACTTGTTTCGGAAAAAACGGTAGAGGAACTACAATCATTGGACGCTGGTAGCTATAAAGACCCTTCTTTCCATGAAGCAAAAATCCCAACGTTGCGTGAGGTTTTCATTTGGCTTTCTACAACGAACTTACAACTAAATATTGAATTAAAGACAGATGTTATTCATTACCCAAATATTGAGGAAAAAGCTGTTGCACTTGTGCGTGAATATCATCTTTCTAATCAAATTGTATTTTCATCATTTAACCATGACTCTGTTTCATTATTAGCAGAAATTGCTCCTGAAATCCCAAGAGCAATTTTATATGATACACCACTTGCTGATCCAATTGCCGAAGCAAAACATAGAGAAGCAAATGGATTACATCCAAACTTCCAGTTATTAACGAAAGAATTTGTGCAGTTAGCACAAGAGCAAGGGTATGTTTTCCGTCCGTATACAATTAATGAATACAAAGATTTACAAACTATGATTGATTATGGTGTAGATGTCATCATTACTGATTGGCCAGCACGTGCCTTTGAGCTCCTTTCTTAATGGAAGGGGCTTTTTTATTTTCGAAATTTCATTGTTTAAAATAAATGAAAACCCTCAATACTAATACAATAACGCTTGTATTAATGAGGGGCTGAAAAAAGATGGATCAAACTATGAATCCAAAACTTAAAAAATATAAACGTCTTTTCTTCACCGCAATGTTTTCTTGCGTCCTTTTCTTCGTTTTTTCTTTTTTTGTTATTATTATAGTTGCAAAAATTATGGGACCTCCTCCTGTTGCGGTCCCGCAAACAAGCGTCTTTTACGCAAATGATGACACTGTTATAGGACAAAGTAATGAAATGCAAAAACGTTACAATGTATCTCTTAATGAAATTTCACCTTATGTAAAAGAGGCGACACTATCTATTGAAGATCAACGATTCTACAAACATCATGGCTTTGATATGAAACGTATTGCTGGTGCCATTGTTGCCGATTTAAAAGCGATGGCAAAAGTCCAAGGTGCTAGTACGATTACACAACAGTATGCTCGTAACCTTTACTTAGATCATGATAAAACGTGGAAACGTAAACTATTAGAAGCAATGTACACAATTCGCCTTGAGGTGAATTATAATAAAAATCATATTTTAGAAGGATATTTAAATACAATTTATTACGGACATGGCGCTTATGGCATCGAAGCTGCATCCCGTCTATATTTCGATAAAACGGCAAAAGAGTTAACATTAGCAGAAGCTAGTATGCTCGCAGGTATCCCGAAAGGGCCAAGTGTCTATTCTCCCTTTTTGAAAGAGGATCGTGCGAAAGGACGACAAGCTCTCATATTAGATGAAATGGTAGAACAAGGATATATTACGAAGCAACAAGCAGCCTTAGCGAAGAAAGAGCCACTAACTTTTTCCTCATTAGATACGAAAAAAGTAGCAGAGGTCGCACCATATTTCCAAGATGCTGTACAAGCTTCGCTCCTTCGTGATGTTGGATTAGACGAACAAGCTTTACAACGGGGTGGCTTGCGAATTTATACAACGCTAGACCCTAAACTACAAGCTGTAGCAGAACAAGCTGTAAAAGATCACATACCTGACACAACAAACATACAAACTGCTCTCGTCTCTATGAATCCAAAGACAGGTGAAGTGGCTGCTCTTATTGGTGGAACTGATTATACTACGAGTCAATTTAACAGGGCTACACAAGCCATTCGTCAGCCTGGTTCTACATTTAAGCCATTTCTATATTATGCGGCATTAGAACGAGGATTCACGCCTGCTACGCGCTTAAAAAGCGAATATACTGTATTCACCTTAGGTGACGGCGTTTCAAAGTATAAACCGAAGAACTATAAAGATTATTATGCAGATGATTTCGTAACGATGGCACAAGCTCTCGCAGTCTCTGATAACATTTATGCTGTGAAAACGAATTTGTTTTTAGGCGATGACGCGCTTGCAAAAACAGCGAAACAATTTGGAATTAAAAGTGCATTAAAAGATGTGCCTTCTCTAGCTCTTGGTACATCACCAGTAAAACCAATTGAAATGGTTAACGCTTATAGCATGTTCGCAAATGGTGGAAAAGAAGTAAAACCTACTTTCATTCGCCGCATTATGGATCATGAAGGAAATATATTATACGATGCTCATTTAGAGAGTAAACAAGTTCTCGACAAGAGCAAAGCGTTTGTAATGGAAGAAATGATGACCGGTATGTTTAATAAGAAACTAAGCAGCTATGCTGCTGTAACTGGTCAATCGATGTTATCCAAACTATCAAGAACATATGCCGGCAAATCTGGTTCTACTGAAACGGATAGTTGGATGATCGGATTTACTCCGCAAATCGTAACTGGTGTGTGGGTCGGATATGATCAACCTAAATCTATTTCAAACGTAGCAGAACAAGGATATGCGAAGAAAATATGGACTGATACGATGGAGAAAGGGTTAGATGGACAACCAAAAAAAGAATTTAAACAACCAGGTGACGTCGTAGCGGTTAATATCAATCCAGAGAACGGTAAAATTGCTACAAAAAATTGTCCTATTTCTGTGAAAATGTATTTCGCTAAAGGTACCGAACCGACTGAATATTGTATGGATCACGTCGATGATAAAGAAGAATTTGAAAAAACGACTGAAGAAAAGAAAAAAACAAGTTGGTGGAAAAAATATCTTCCTTGGTAAAAAAAATAGCTGACGGGCATCCGTCAGCTATTTTTTATTCACTTAATAATGCACGGCGCAATTCTTCACTAGATTCGTTCCAAATCGCTTCATTATGTTCTTTCAAGAACGTACCAAGTACCTTTTTAGATGATTCATCCATATGGTCAACCATAATGTGACGCTTCAATGATTTATCCATTTTATTTACGTGCTCTGGAAGTGATTTATATCCGCGGCGAATTTCACGGTCTACTGTCATTTCACAAGCTGTTACACCTGCATAATACGCACCTGTCGCAGTTCTTTCAATCGTTACCCAAACAAGCCAAAATGGTTTTCCGTTTGGAACTTCATCTTTATTTGTTAAAAACTTAATACCTTTTTCTACTGTACTACGCGCGTGCATCGCACCAATATCAACGAATGCAGTTTTCTCTAGTACATCAACAAATACAGGTGAAATGTTTTCTAAGCTTAATGCCCCAACACCAAATCCACCATGTCCATCTGTTGAATCATTTTTCACGATATTAAAACCGATTTTTTTCTTTTTCTCTGTCATATGTAAAATCCTCCTCACTTAAAAATTATAAAAGGCCAAAAATAGGCGCAATGATGCTATCTAAAAATACAAATACATGCGGAATAACTACCTGGAAAATAGGTTGAATTGTGTAATTACTAAGCGGTGTAATAACGAGAATTAATAACGCAATTGCCCCGTATTTTTCATATTGTGTCATTTTCGCGCGAATATTTGCTGGCGCTAAATCTTCTACTACACGATACCCATCAAGTGGCGGGATCGGTAATAAGTTAAATACAAGTAAAACGATATTCAGCATAATAAAAATCTGGAAAAATTGAGCTAACGTATCTGCTACTGCAGATGGAATTGAGTATAATACACCAAATTTTAATAAGCTATACCAAATAATTAAACCAATTGCGCTTAAAATTAAGTTACTAATCGGCCCCGCAATTGAAACTAATATACCTGCAAGACGCGGTCTTTTAAAGTTATATGGGTTAACAGGAACCGGTCTTGCCCAACCGAATCCAAGAATTAATACTGCAATCAAACCTATAGGATCTAAGTGTGCCATCGGTGATAAAGTCAAACGACCTTGTCTCTTTGCTGTATCGTCTCCAAATTTATATGCTACATATGCATGTGCAAATTCATGAACTGATAATGCGATAATAATGGCCATTGCTACCAAAGGAATTTGGTGCAACGGGTATCTAAATAACTGATCCATGCTTCATCTCCTCTTCCATATGTCAAAAAAAGAAATTATTTGTTTTTTCGATTGTTCTTCCCCATAATCCGCTATAATAAGAGTGTAACTTACATAAAAGGAGCGATTGTACATGCCATACGTAACAGTGAAAATGCTAGAAGGACGCACAGAAGAACAAAAGAAAGCTCTTGCTGAGAAAGTAACAGCAGCAGTAAGCGAAACAACTGGTGCTCCTGAAGAAAACATCGTTGTTTTCATCGAAGAAATGTCTAAAAACCATTATGCAGTTGGCGGAAAACGCTTAAGCGACAAATAATTTCAAGTTTTTTCATAAGAAGCAGCCATTAGCTGCTTCTTATTTCTTTCCTTCTAACAACTCAATAATTCTCTCTTTATATTTTCCTTTTCTTCCATCTTCATAGATTAAATCATGCGGATAGAATAGCTTTTGATCCGTTCTTTTCTTACCTGTAATCGCCTCAACAATATCCGACTCACGTGAAAGCTCTCTAAGCTCTCCGTTTGGCATAAGAAGTAGGATTGGTAGACGCTCTTCTTCTTCTCCTGCACGATAAAAGTCATACGGTAAGTCTGATGTTGAATCAACTACTAAATAATACTCCGGATCAAGTCCAATCTTTTTAAATAAACTACTTAATTCCATCCAATTATCTAAACCGTGTTTATCTGTAAACTCTACATATTTAAATAGATTTCGATTCATAAAACGGCGGCATAAATCGCTTAAAATTGAATCTTCTTCTTCCTGCCATACTTGGAAGTAGTAATACATAACGTTCTCGTCTAACTTTAAATAATCCTCTACTGTTACTTCTTCTTCAAATAAAGAATAGAAATGAACAGGATGATTTTTAAATGTATAATACTTCTCGTGCAGTGATTTCGCACGGTGTAAAATCTTCGTTAAAATAACTTCTGCACTTCGCGTTACCGGGTGGAAATATACTTGCCAATACATTTGATAACGACTCATAATGTAATGCTCAACAGCATGCATACCACTATTTTTAATGACTACTTGATTCCCATACGGACGCATTACACGCAGTATACGTTCCATATCGAAGTTTCCGTACTTTACGCCTGTAAAATAAGCATCTCTTAATAAATAATCCATACGATCCGCATCAATTTGGCTCGAAATCATACTAATCGCTAATTTATTAGTAGATGTTTTTGCAATTACATCTGCTACCTTTTGTGGAAACTCCTTATCAACACGACTTAATACATCATTAATCTCCGTATCGCCTACGATAATCTTTTGCGTAAATTTCTCATGATCTAATGAAAATACTTTTTCAAACGAGTGAGAAAATGGGCCGTGACCGACATCATGAAGTAATGCCGCACATAAACATAACAATCTATCTTCAGCATTCCAATTTGGTCTGCCATCAAACACATCATCAATCATACGACGAATAATTTCGTATACACCTAACGAATGAGTAAAGCGACTATGCTCTGCACCGTGAAATGTAAAAAATGTCGTTCCAAGCTGCTTAATACGGCGCAAGCGTTGAAATTCTTTCGTTCCGATTAAATCCCAAATAACACGATCACGCACGTGCACATATTTATGTACTGGGTCTTTAAACACTTTTGTTTCGCTGAGTTTGTCGTTTAAATATACCACTTTCCGACATCCCCCTTTCTTTACTACATTCTTACTTTATATTATAAACGAAATGAGAAACAGAAAGAAATGAAAGACTGTATTAATTCCCTTTATAAAAAGAAAAAATCACCTTTACCGAAGTAAAAGTGATTTCCTTTATACATTATTTACCTAAAACGAATTCAGCAACTTCGTCTAAGATCATATCTTTCCCTAGTGGGAAGTAACCTTTGTTTAAGTCTTCATTTTTAATTGTAAATACGTGGTTATTTTTAACAGCGTTCATGTTTTTCCAAATTGATTCTTCTTGGAATTCTTTTAAGCGCTGAGAACCGTCACCAGTTGTAAATACGAATAAGTAATCTGGGTTGTAATCGATTAAAGCTTCTTTTTGTACTTGTACTAACGGTTTATCAGTTGGTGTACCTTTAACTGCTGGTAGTTTTAAATCATTAAAGATTACGCTACCGTAACCGTAATCACCATATATGCGGAAAGCATTTGGATATGCAGCCATTTTCATAAATGTTGCTTCACCAGTTTTAGCGACGATTTTGTCATGTAATTTGCTTGCTTTTTCATCATACTTTTTGAACCATTCTTTTGTTTCTTTTTCTTTACCGAAGATTTGACCTACTTCTTCGAATTTTGGACGCCATTGATCTAATGGAGTGTTTAACATAACTGTTGGTGCAATTTTAGATAATTGATCATAAATCTTTTCTTGACGATTATTTACAAGAATTAAATCTGGTTTTGCAGCAGCTACTGCTTCAATGTTAATTTTATCGCCCCAAGCAGAACCAACTGGTTTAACGTCTTTTAGTTTCTTTTCAATATGTGCATCAATTTTTTCTTGAGATGTATTAGCAGTAATAACCGGTTTCATACCGAAAATTAGTAATTCTTCCGTTGAACCACTAAGGTCAGCAATTTTCTTTGGGTTTGCAGGAATTTTAATTTCCCCTTTTGCATGTTTTACAGTGCGCTCTTCAGTCTTTGCATCTGCTTTCTTTTCTTCTTCTTTGTTAGAACAAGCTGCAAATAGTACAGAAGTCACAACTAGTACCATTGCTAATAGTGCCATTTTAAAATTCTTCATGTTCCCACTCCTTCTAGCTGTATTTATCTTATAAGTTACAATGAACTATAAGAAACAAATATAACAATTAATTAATATATATTTATTAATTGTTGTTAACAACCCATTCTAACGGGCGTTCAACTTCCCATTCATATATAAGAAGCTCAACGTCCATTAGAAGCCCCCCTCTTTACGAGGGGGTTCTACTTATGCTTTTTTACGCAATTGATTACTAATCATCGCTAAATCATATGTTAAACAAATTGGCTTACAGTTTACTGGACATGGAACGATTTGAGCTTCAATCTCAAATACGTTACGAAGTGTTTCACTTGTCATAACTTCATCTGGCGTTCCTTGTTTCATTAACTTACCTGCTTTTAATGCAATCATATGATCAGAGAAACGAGAAGCGTGGTTTAAGTCATGGATAACCATAACAATCGTTCTACCTTCTTCTTCATTTAACTTTTTCAATAAGTTTAATACTTCTAATTGATGAGCCATATCTAAGTACGTTGTTGGTTCATCCAATACAAGTAATTCTGTTCCTTGTGCAAGAGCCATTGCAATCCAAACACGTTGACGTTGACCACCTGATAGCGCTTCTGCTGGACGATTCGCAAATTCTTTCATTCCTGTCACTTCAAGTGCCCAGTTAATGTAGCGATAATCCTCTTCTTTCAACGTGCCAAACCCTTTTTGATGAGGGAATCTTCCATATGACACAAGCTCAAATACAGTAAGACCCGTTGGCACTTCTGCAGTTTGTGGTAAAATCGCCATTTTCTTTGCAATTTCTTTCGTTGGCTGTTTCTCAATTGCTTTTCCGTCAAGATAAACAGTACCTTGCTTTGCCTTCAAAATACGAGACGCCGTTTTTAATAATGTGGACTTCCCACAACCATTTGGTCCAATAATTGTTGTAATTTTCCCTTCCGGAATTTCAACTGTTAAACCATCAATAATTAAACCTTCATTATAGCCAACAGATACCGCATCCACCGCTAAAGTTGCCATACGAAAAGCCTCCCTTTATTTTGTCCTCATAAGTAAATAAATGAAATATGGTGCACCAATTACAGAAATAACAAGACCGACTGGTATTTCTGAAGTTGTTAATACACTTCTTGAAATTACGTCTGCGAATAAAAGTAAAAACGTTCCTATTAGCGCTGCTGTGGGCAACATAATTTGATGTTTACCACCAACAAGGCGCCTTGCTAAATGCG
Source organism: Bacillus sp. HMSC036E02 (assembly GCF_001836235.1). Classification (NCBI taxonomy): domain Bacteria; kingdom Bacillati; phylum Bacillota; class Bacilli; order Caryophanales; family Bacillaceae; genus Bacillus; species Bacillus sp. HMSC036E02. The sequence goes on from NZ_KV827880.1 coordinate 88,538, forward strand.
GGGCCATTAAACCAATAAAGCCAATTCCACCGGCAACAGCAACAGATGCACCTGCTAAACAAACTGCAATAAATAATAATTTACGTCTTTCTTTTTCTACGTTTACACCAAGGCCAACTGCTGTAGAATCGCCTAGGTTCATTACATTTAATATGTGTGCTTTACTTATAGCAAGCGGTAAGAAAATAACCATCCATGGAAGTACACTTAATACGAATTTCCAATCTGTACCCCATAGACTTCCCGCCAGCCAAATCGTAGCAAAACGAAAATCGTTAGATGTCATCTTCATAGAGAAAATTAAACTAACAGCTCCAAATCCAGCTGCAACGGCAATACCGACAAGTATTAATCGAGTCGATGAAACGCCGTCTTTCCATGCTAGTAAATAAATAATTACCGCTGCTAATATCGCTCCAACTAGTGCGAAGAATGGAAGAATGAATACAGATAAAAATGTACCAGTCCCTACTTTCCCGAAGAAGAAGTAGACGAATATAACAACTGTTAATCCCGCTCCAGCATTAATACCTATAATACCTGGATCAGCAAGCGGATTTCGTGATAAACCTTGCAAAATCGCACCTGACATAGCTAAAGCAGATCCGACTAGTATAGCAATTACCATACGCGGCATACGGAATTCAAATAAAATAACAGACTGATCTTCAGCCCCTAGTCCAACCAATGACTTTAATACGTCCATTGGCGGGATTTTAAAAGTTCCTGTATTTAAACTAATAAGAAATATAGAAACGATTAGTCCTACTAAAATCGTTAATATAGAAATGTTCTTTTTTGTTAAGACACTCGTCCTCACATCTTTCCTCTCCCTTCATTACGTGCTAAGTAGAGGAAGAATGGAACCCCAATTAGCGCTGTAATTGCTCCAATTGGCGTTTCAAATGGCGGGTTAATAACGCGAGATAACATATCTGCACATTCAATTAACAGCCCGCCTAAGACCGCAGAACATGGAATAACCCATCTATAGTCCGAGCCTACAAGAAAACGAGTCATATGCGGAATTACAAGACCAACAAATCCAACTGATCCTGCCATGGAAACTGCGGAACCCGTTAAAACAAGAACAAGTACTGTTCCGATAAATTTAATTAATGTCGTATTTTGACCAAGTCCAATTGCAATTTCTTCACCGAAGCTCAAAATTGTAATATATCTCGACATCATAATTGCGATAAAAAGACAAACAAGGCCAATTGGCACTAACATATTAATACTTTGCCATTTCACTCCAGCAACCCCGCCTGCATTCCACATGCTTACCTCTTGGGCAAGATTGAAATACAATGCGATTCCAGATGAAATTGCCCCTAATAAAGCACTAATAGCTGCACCTGCTAAAGCTAATTTCACAGGTGTTAATCCACCTGGTGAAGAAGACCCAATTCCATATACAATGCTTGCACCAAACGCAGCTCCAATAAAAGATGCGATAACAAACATTAAATAAGGTGAATTAGGAAAAAATGCATACATAATTGCAATTCCAAATACAGCCCCATCTGTAATCCCCATTAACGATGGTGAAGCAAGTGGATTTCGCGTCATACCTTGCATAATTGCTCCTGATACCGCTAAAAAGGCACCTGCAACTACGCCCCCTATTGCTCTAGGCATGCGAAGCTCTTGAATTACATTATGATGTGTAATAGATCCATCAAACTGAAATACAGCTTGCCATACAGTCTTTAAACTAATATCTGCAGCCCCAAAAGAAATAGAAACTGCCATGCTTAAAGCTAACAAAACTGTACCCGCTACTAAAATAATAGAAGCGATAAGCGGTCTGCTCTTAATCTCTTTAACATTCTCTTCTTGCTGTTCTATACTGCTTGCGCTCGCTTCCATCCCTCAACCATCCTAACTAACAACATATATTTATTGAAATGAAATTTATTCTCAAATAGTAATAAAAAAATTAGGTGAATTGTTATTTTCCTGATAATGATTATCAGAATCAGACACTTCTATTCTACCTATCGCTTTAAAAGACTGTCAACCATTATTTTGAAATATAAATTTATATAAATTGGAATTTTAATACAAAAGTTGTGTCTATCCTTTAGAAAACGTTCGTCCACATAAGAGTACTTTCGCAGAATAAATTATTCCTCTTATGGGCATAAAAAAGAAGAGTAATCTTTTCACTCTTCTTTTTCTTACTTATTTAACTTTGCTTCAATTTTTGCGATTAACTCATCTTCTGTTGGAGCCGCAACTGGACGGTTATTTACAAATGCGAATGATTTTTTACGACCAGGACCACAGTAAGACTGACATCCAACTTCAATCGTTGCACATGAATCTACTTTTTTTAACTTCGGAACTAACGTTTTAACGTTCGTTGCCTGACAGTCATCGCACACGCGAAACTCGTTTCCCATTATATAACACTTCCTCTATTTTAAACTTTTCTCAAGTACGTTTAAAAATAAACACTAAATGGTATTTTACCGCTCTTTGAAGCTCGTTGCAAGTTTCCCTACAAAGCCTATTCTCTACATAATGCTACATATTTTATATGCTCTCCTACAGAAGTACTCACCATTCATGGGAAAATTTTTACCTTTCATCGAAATCTACCATATTTTTAAAAGCTTTGTATAAAAGTTTATTTTTTTGCCCATTATAAAAATAGGAAGTTCATAAAAAGAAAGGGAGTTGAATCTATGAAAGTAAGACAAGATGCTTGGACAGATGAGGATGATTTATTACTTGCTGAAACGGTACTTCGTCATGTTAGAGAAGGAAGTACGCAATTAAATGCATTTGAGGAAGTAGGGGATCAGTTAAATCGTACATCTGCTGCTTGTGGTTTCCGCTGGAATGCTGTTGTTCGCTATAGCTATGAACAAGCTCTTCAACTAGCAAAAAAACATCGTAAAGATAAAATGCGTGCTGCAAGCGGTGAACAAGCGAAAAAACGTTTACTTTATACACCACCAGCTTCAGATTCGATAACTGATTATGAAGAATTAGTACAAGAAGAATCAATCGTACAATATAAAGAAGCTATTCCATATCAAGAATCTACTGCTCCTGCTGCAAGAAGCTCTATGACAATGCAAGATGTTATTTATTTTTTACAAACAGTCGGATCTTCAAATATAAAAGTGACAGCTCTTGAAAACGAGAATACGAGATTGAAACAAGAAATTAAAGCACAAATCCTTCGGAATGAGGAACTAGAAAAGAAACTAGAAAAATTAGAAAAGCAATCTCATACTGTACAAGAAGATTACGAAACACTTATGAACATTATGAACCGAGCTCGTAAATTGGCAGTCATGGATGACGAAGAACGTTCTCAAACATCTTTCCGAATGGACCGAAACGGTAATTTAGAAAAAATTGCAGAATAAAAAGGATGCATGTAATGCATCCTTTTTATTATTTCACCTATAAGCTCCCCCTTTATATGTGAGAAAACTCCATTCTTCATTTTTTGCTATAATAGAGATTGTCATTTTAAAGATAAGGGGTTAGTTATATGAGCAATTCCCGTTCCATTTTATCTCAGCCAGAGTGGCGCATTGTAGATCAATCTAGTTTGGGACCAACATTCCATGCACTTCAGTCATTCGCAATGGATGACACATTATGCACAAGCATTGGAAATGGCAAGTCAGCCGCAACAATGCGTTCTTGGGTTCATCACAATACAATTGTCCTTGGCATTCAAGATTCACGCCTTCCGCATTTAGAAGAAGGTATTTCTTTTTTAAAACAAAACAACTTCAATGTTATTGTCCGTAATTCTGGCGGGCTTGCGGTCGTGCTTGATGAAGGTGTTTTAAACGTATCACTTTTATTCCAAGAAACAGAAAAAGGTATCGATATTGACCTTGGATACGATACAATGTGGCATTTGATTAAGGAGATGTTAAAGGATTACGACGTTACTATCGAGGCAAAAGAAATTGTCGGCTCTTACTGTCCTGGTAGTTATGACTTAAGTATTCGCGATCAAAAATTCGCTGGTATTTCACAACGTCGTATTCGCGGAGGTGTCGCTGTCCAAATCTATCTCTGCGCTACCGGAAGTGGCTCTGAGCGTGCCGCACTCGTTCGTGATTTCTACAACCTAGCAATTCAAGGGGAAGAAACACGCTTTACGTACCCTGAAATTGTACCAAGTACGATGGCCTCACTCTCAGAATTACTTGGTGAAACCATTACAGTACAAGATTTAATGATGCGTCTTTTAAAAACATTGCAGCAATTCGCTCCAAAGTTAACACCATCTCAATTAACAATAGATGAGATTTCTTTATATGAGACGAATTTACAACGTATTATTGATCGTAATAATAAAGCACTTGGTTTAGAAAAATAAAGACCGTCGCTATAATAGCGACGGTCTTTATTTCAATTCATTATAGAATTAAAGTGCTTGAGCTGCTGTAATTAAAGCTAACTTGTACACTTCTTCTTCGTTACATCCACGAGATAGGTCATTTACAGGCATGTTTAAGCCTTGTAAGATTGGTCCTACTGCTTCGAAGTTACCTAAACGTTGAGCGATTTTGTAGCCGATATTACCAGCTTCTAAGCTTGGGAATACGAATACGTTAGCATCACCTTTAATTGTAGAACCTGGAGCTTTTTTCTCAGCTACAGATGGTACGAATGCAGCATCGAATTGGAATTCTCCATCTAAAGTTAACTCAGGAGCCATTTCTTTTGCAATGCGAGTTGCTTCTACAACTTTTTCTGTTTCTGGAGATTTCGCAGAACCTTTTGTAGAGAAGCTTAACATAGCAACGCGTGGATCAATGCCGAATAACTCAGCAGTTTTCGCACTTTCGATACCGATTTCAGCTAAATCTTGGCTGTTTGGTGCAATGTTAATTGCGCAATCAGCGAATACATATTTCTCTTCTTCACGTACCATGATGAATACGCCAGAAGTTTTTGTAACGCCTGGTTTTGTTTTAATAATTTGAAGTGCTGGACGAACTGTATCAGCTGTAGAGTGAGCTGCACCACTTACTAGACCGTGTGCTTTGCCCATGTATACAAGCATTGTACCGAAGTAGTTTTCGTCTTTAAGGATTTTGCGAGCGTCTTCTTCAGTTGCTTTACCTTTACGGCGTTCAACGAAAGATGCTACCATTGCATCCATTTCTTCGTATGTAGCTGGGTCGTAAATATCAACGCCTGCTAATGTTAAATTCATGCTAGCAGCTTTTGCGCTAATTTCTTCTCTATTACCAACTAAGATTGGTTTTACTAACTCTTCTTTTGCTAAACGCTCTGCAGCGCCTAAAATTCTTTCATCAGTTCCTTCAGGAAGTACGATAGAAATGCCTTTTCCTTGAACTTTTTCTTTTACTGTTGTAAATAAGTTGCTCACGAATAAACCCTCCTACATATGTTAAAAAAACTCTATCTTTAAGAATACTGCTTTTCTTCTATATTTTAAACTTATAGCTCCCAAAAAATAGATAAAATAAAAATGATTATATTTTCATAAAATTCAGCCGTTAAATTCACCTTGCTTAAACACTTAAATGTGACAATTTTATGCGCCAAGGTTTTATATAGATGATTTTAAAACTATATATGCTATAGTTAACGTGTAAAACTATCATTAACTGAGGTGAATAGAATGAGTGAAGCAACAACAACGTTAGATGGCTGGTATTGTTTACATGATTTACGTTCTATTGATTGGGCTGCATGGAAAACATTATCTAGCGACGAACGCGGACAAGCAGTGTCTGAATTTTTAAATGTCGTTGAAAAATGGAACGAAGTAGCTACTGCGAAAAAAGGTAGTCACGCAATGTATACAGTTGTTGGCCAAAAAGCTGATATTATGCTTATGATTTTACGTCCAACAATGGAAGAGTTAAATGAAATTGAGACAGAATTGAATAAAACAACTTTAGCTGAATATATGGTTCCTGCATATTCTTACGTATCTGTTGTTGAATTAAGCAACTATCTTCCAGCTGATGAGGATCCATACCAAAACCCGCAAATTTTAGCTCGCTTATATCCTGAATTGCCGAAAGCAAATCATATTTGCTTCTATCCAATGGATAAGCGTCGCCAAGGTGATGACAACTGGTACATGCTTCCTATGGAAGAGCGTAAAAAAATGATGTACAGTCATAGTAAAATTGGCCGTCAATACGCAGGTAAAGTACGCCAAGTGATTTCAGGATCTGTTGGATTCGACGATTTCGAATGGGGCGTAACATTATTCGCTGACGATGTTCTTCAATTTAAAAAACTTATATATGAAATGCGCTTCGATGAAGTAAGTGCTCGTTATGGTGAATTTGGAACATTCTTCGTTGGAAACATTTTACCAGACGAAAAAGTAGAGAAATTTTTACACATATAAATGGTGAAAAGGAACGAAATTCGTTCCTTTTTTTATTCTTCTCTATATTTATCCTCAAAAATCCCCTTTTTTCTGCACTTTTGAAGAAAAACCGACATTTTTTCAAATTTATTGTAAAATTGTAACCTTTTTATATGTAAAGATATGCTAAAATGATACGAGCTATATGCTAAATAACGATGCGAAGGTGATAATCTATATGAAAAAAATTTTGTCTATTTTACTATTGCTTGTATTGTCAATTTCTTCCTTAGGAGTAACAACATCCCATGCGGAAGAAAAAATACATATTGAGGCAGCCGCTGCACTTTTATTTGATGCAGATACAGGAAAAATACTTCACGAGCAAAATCCAGATGAATTGCTAGCTATTGCTAGTATGTCGAAATTAATTGTTGTTTACGCTGTTTTAGAAGCAATTAAAGAAGGAAAAATCACATGGGATACGAAAGTAAATATTTCTGATTACGCTTATGAAGTCTCTCGTAATAATGAATTCTCTAATGTACCGTTCGAAAAAGGACGTCAATATACTGTAAAAGAATTATATCATTCTATTGTTATATTCTCTGCAAATGGATCTAGTATCGCTTTAGCAGAACTTCTTGCAGGAAGTGAGAAAAACTTCTTAAATCTTGCAAATGAACATGCTAAAAAGCTAGGATTAAAGAAATATAAATTTGTAAACGCTACGGGCTTAAATAACGCTGACTTAAAAGGAAAACATCCTGAGGGTACTGATCCAAATGCAGAAAACTCTATGTCAGCTCGTGATATGGGTATGCTTTCAAAAGCAATGATTACAAAGTATCCAGAAATGCTAGAGGATACAAAACAAAGATTTAGAAACTTCCCAGACAATCACCCAAAACCAATTCGTATGGAAAACTGGAATTGGATGTTACCAGGAGCTGCTTTCGCTTATGAAGGTACTGATGGTTTAAAAACTGGAAGTTCTGATACAGCTGGATACGGATTTACTATTACTGCTAAACGTGGTGATGTACGTCTTATCTCGGTTATTATTAAAACAAAATCAATGGATGAACGTTTCACAGAATCTCGTGAATTAATCGAATACGGATTTAATAACTTTGAAAAACAAAAACTAAAAGTTAATAAGAACAATACAATCTCTGTAGTAAAAGGGAAAGAAGACCAAGTAACTGTTGCACCCGAAAAAGAAATAACAGTAATTGCGAAAAAGGGTAGCAAAGAACCTTATAAAATTGGGACTGAATTAGATAAATCTCTTGCTGAATATGGACATTTAGTTGCTCCTATTAAGAAAGATGCCAAAGTAGGCTCAATTACTTTAGAATCAACTGATAAATATGGTTTCTTAGACGGTAGTAAAAGTATGAAAGTTACTGCAAAAACGACAGAGGAAGTTGAAAAAGCAAATTGGTTTGTGTTAACAATGCGCTCTATTGGTGATTTCTTCTCAAACTTATGGTCTAAAGTTTTTTAATAAAAAAGCTGGCTCACGCTAGCTTTTTTTATTTTCCGCTCTCAATGTAAAACTTCGTTTGGTTGTCATATCTGAGCCCTTTTCCTCATACGTATGAACTAGTAATTGTTACACACTTCATCTAGAGATAAACCTCTTTCCAAAAGGTATTCCAAAAAGAGAGGTGACACATAATGGGAGTTATTGCTTATAACGAAGAAGATGTAAAGTTGTTAGCTAGACTGATGCGTGCTGAAGCCGAAGGAGAAGGACAACAAGGAATGTTAATGGTCGGAAACGTTGGGGTAAATCGTGTCCGCGGAAATTGTTTAGACTTTAAAAGCATTCGTAATTTACGTCAAATGGTTTATCAAAACCCCGGCGGTTTTGAAGCAACGCAAAAAGGATACTTTTATCAACGGGCACGTGAACAAGATATTGCCCTAGCGAGACGGACCATTCAAGGGCAACGTTTTTGGCCTGCTAACTTTGCCTTATGGTTCTTTAGACCTGAAGGGGCATGTCCACCAACTTGGTATAACCAACAAAACTCTGGTCGCTTTAAAAAGCACTGCTTCTTCCAGCCATCTGCTGGAGACTGCCCTAGCGTATATTAAGGAATAAAAATGAGGAGGGATTTTTGAATGGCACAGCAACAAAATCCGTACTATGGAACAGGTTTTTATCAACCATCTGGAACTTATGTACAACCGCAACAAATGACTCAACAACAGCAGCAAGCGATGCAACAACAAACAGCTCAAGCTGCGCAAGCTCAATATGCAATTTCTCAAGGCATGTTACCTCTAGAGCAATCCTATATTGAAAATATCCTTCGTTTAAACAAAGGTAAGCAAGCTACGGTTGTAATGACTTATGAACGTGGCAGTTCCCTTGGTACACAATCTTATACAGGTATTATTGAAGCAGCTGGCCGTGATCATATTGTTATTAGTGAACCGCAATCAGGAAAACGCTATTTACTACTAATGATCTACTTAGATTACGTAGAGTTTCCAGAAGAAATTACGTATTTACCTAGTCAACAAGCAACTTATACTCCAAGACCATAAAAAAAGCTGGCAAATGCCAGCTTTTGTTTTTTTATAATCCTTTTACAACTGCAGTCCCTACTAGAATCCACGCCACTATAAACGCTACACCACCAAGAGGTGTAATTGGACCAAAGAACTTAATGCCTGTCGTACTTAATGCATACAAACTACCTGAGAACATAATAATTCCAGCTACCATTAGCCAACCAGCAGTAGTTAAAAGTGATGATTGAACCTTATCCATCAATAAAGCAACTACGAATAGTCCACCTGCATGAAACATTTGATATGTAACGCCTGTTTTCCAAACTTCTAACATTTTTGCAGAAATTTTATTTTCTAAACCGTGTGCTCCAAAGGCCCCTAACGCAACAGATAGCCCCGCTGCAATACAACCTAGTAAAAAGAAAATTTTCATCTTAATTCCCCTTTTTTACCTTTATCATAAGCAATTTTTGCATATAAGCCAAACGATTTATCTTCTAAAAATCAAATAAAGAATTACCGTTTGCATCACTTTCTTTTATATATACTGGCTCCCCAGAAACAGGTGCAATTGGTTGCATAGTTGTTACTGGTTGTGATCCAATTACTTGCGATTGAATTTTCGGTTCTCTATATGTAGATGTTTCAACTTGTTCATCTAATAATAAGTCACATAAAGCACGCACAACTAATAAATGTTCTTTTGACTTTTGTCCTTCACTACTTTTTGCCTTCGCAATTTCATTCGCCATTTTATTTAAAATCTTGTCGCTAGATATTTGCATTCCTTATCACCTCGTACTTTGTAATTCTTTCTCGAATTGTCCCAATTTTTCTACTGAACCAAATACTATTATCATATCACGTTCTTTCAATTTTTCCTGCCCTGCCGGATTATGTATAATATTCCCATTTCTTGAAATCGCTAATATTGTTACATCAAACTGATTCCTTACATTACTCTCTAGTAACGATTTACCAACCAATATTGAATCTTTTCCAACTAGAATTTCTTCAATGACAAATGACTGTTCTACTCCATACAACACTGTATCAATATAATGAACGGTTAATGGATTTGCAATACCTTTTGCGATATGAATACCCGCCATACTAGATGGATTAATAACCTTATTTGCACCAGCACGCCTTAATTTCTCTTCAGTTTCTGGCTTTTCAGATCTCGCCACAATTTTAATCGTATCGTTTAACCCTCTTGCTGTTAATGTAATAAATACATTTTCGGCATCATTTGCAACAATAGCAACTAAACCAGCTGCTTTTAAAATTCCGGCATTATGTAATACTTGATCTTCCGTTGCATCTCCATGTACAAATAAAAGCTTTTCCTGCTCCAATATACTTTCATCTTTATCAACAACAACAAATGGAATATTCTTTTCTTGCAATTCATGTACAACTTGAAGCCCCACTCTACCGCAACCACATACTATAATATGATTTTTCAACTGCGCTATTTGTTTATCCATCTTCTTCCTCCGTACTGCATGAAATAAATTCCCTTCAATAATCATAGCTGCCACTACCCCAATTGCATACGTAACAATACCTACGCCAACAGGAATAATAAGAAGCGCAAATACTTTCCCCGCTTGCGTTACAGGAACGGCATCTCCGTATCCAACAGTCAATACAGTAATCATTGTCATCCAAAATGCTTGAAACAAACTAATCTCTTCAATCGTCATAAATCCTATCGTTCCTAGAATTACAACAAAAGTCATACATATAACTGCTATCCATAATTGCTTACGTGCATTCATACTGTGTTTCAACTCTTTTCTCTATCTACAATCTTTGCCAGTGGAAATAAAATACGTATATACTAGATACGGAATCTATGAAAGAGGTTGATATAATGAAGACATTTCTTTCCGCCTTACAATGGGCACTATTTATTTTAGCTGGAAGCCTTATTGTACCAATTAGTGTCGCAACTAGTTATGGTCTTAATGGCGCTGAAGCCATCGCATTTGTACAAAGAACATTATTTGTTCTAGGTTTTGCTGGTCTCTTGCAAGCTATATTTGGGCATAAACTTCCTATTCAAGAAGGTCCTGCTGGCCTTTGGTGGGGAATTTTCTCTCTTTACGCAAGTTTAGGCGTCGTACTATTTGGATCAAATAATGAGACACTTAAAGTTCTTCAATATGCTTTCTTATTAAGTGGTATTATTTGTATTATTCTTAGCGTTTTTGGACTTATTGATAAACTCGTTCGCTATTTTACACCGACAGTCATTGGAACGTATTTATTTCTTCTTGTCGCGCAGCTTAGTGGCTCCTTCTTAAAGGGAATGTTTGGCCTTGATGGAAAACATACAGAAGTACAACCTAACGTATTTATTCTTTCACTCATTGTTATTTTACTATCCTTTTTCATCATGAAGCTACCTATTATTGGACAATATTCCGTTCTTTTCAGTATCGTATGCGGCTGGATATTATTCGCATGCTTCGGATTATCTAATCCAATAACACCAGTGACAGACATAATCCGTTTTCCATCCTTATTTGTTTTCGGAATGCCTCGTGTTGAATGGAACATGGTAATTACGGTCATTTTCGTTACGCTCTTACTTCTAACAAATATGTTAGCAAGTATTCGCGTTGTACAAAAGGTTGTCTCTAAATATGAAGAAAACGCTGCATCAGATCGTTTTAAACAAGCTGGCATTATAACAGGAATCAACCAATTGCTAGGCGGCCTATTTTCAGCTATTGGGCCTGTCGCTATTTCTGGATCAGCAGGTTTTATTGCAACGACTAATATTTATAAACGTCTCCCGTTTATATTAGGGTCAAGCTTTATTATTGTCGTTAGTATATTTCCAAAGATTACTTCATTCTTTGCAGCAATCCCTGTTGCAGTTGGTTATGCCGCTATTTATCCTGTATTCGCAAGCATGATTGGCCTCGCCTTTCGAGAATACGAAACTGTCCAGGATAAAGAACGATTATTTAAAGTAGCCGGTCTTTCAATCTTTACAGGAGTCGGAGTTATGTTTGTTCCAGCAGGAGCATATTCCACACTTCCACCATTTCTAGCATCGTTTTTAAGTAATGGTCTCGTTCTTGGATCTGTAATGGCAATCTTGCTAGAAATACTATTTTCTCGTTCCACAGCAAAACAAATATCTTAAATTGGAAAACTTCCATTATTGCACTCTACCTTTAGAGTTGTTACGATAAAATCAAACTTTAATCATTGGGGTTTTATTCATCCCCAATGATTATTAACCAATATTATGAGCAACACACTCATAATAATTTATCTACTTCTTTTCAAAGAGGTTTGATGTCTTACTATTATTCCTCAATCTCTTCATGAACATGTATTTTGATTTCAATTAAAGAAAGGAATTTTCTATATGACTTATAAAATGATTGTTTTAGATTTAGATGATACTTTATTACGTGATGACCATACTATTTCACCTCGTACGAAAGAAGCGTTAATGACTGCACAAGAGCAAGGCGTAAAGGTTGTACTTGCTTCTGGACGTCCAACGTTCGGTATGCGCAATGTAGCGAAAGAACTTCGTTTAGAAGAATACGGCAGTTTCATTTTATCTTTTAATGGTGCAAAAATTATTAACTGTAAAACAAACGAAGAAATCTTTAGTAGTACACTATCTCCTGAAATCGTTCACAACCTATTTGAAATTAGTAAAACTGAAGATGTATGGATTCATACTTATATGGGCGATGATATCGTAACGGAAGAAAATAATCCTTATACTGAAATTGAGGGCGATATTACTGGTATGCCAATTGTTGTAGTAGATGACTTTAAAGCTGCAGTTAAAGAGCCCGTAGTAAAAGTATTAATGAATAAAGAAGCTGAACGCCTTGTTGAAGTTGAAAAGAAACTACAAAAACAGCTAGAAGGCCAATTAAGCGTGATGCGTTCGAAACCATTCTTCTTAGAATTTACTGAAGCTGGTGTTACAAAAGGAACGAGCTTAAACAAACTGATCCAAAAGCTTGGCATTAAGCGTGAAGAAGTTATCGCAATGGGCGATAGCTATAACGACCAAGCGATGATTGAATTTGCTGGTCTTGGCGTTGCAATGGGCAATGCACCTGATGATATTAAAGAAATTGCAAACTACGTAACAGATACAAATATGAACGATGGTGTTGCAAAAGTTGTAGAGAAATTCGTTTTAAAAACGGATGTACTTGTTTAATATTTTCATTCACAAAACCTATTTGAAGTCAAATACTTCAAATAGGTTTTTATTTAAATTCTCATGCTTTTGTGACTATATTTTGAACTTTGCACTATTCTCGTAGTGTAAACTTTCTTTTTGTATATAATGAAACAAAATAGACTATTTTATTTTGAAAAAGAATACAAATTTACTATATACAAGCATACGTTAAAGGAGGCTACTTTATGTTATCTACACCAATCGGACGATTAAGAGCAATTGGACTAGTTGAGGGTATTTCTTTCCTATTACTATTATTTGTAGCAATGCCATTGAAATATTTCGCAGGATTTGCAACAGCTGTTAAAATTACAGGCATGGCTCATGGTGTTCTATTTATTCTATTCATCTTTGCAGTAATTCAAGTAACAATCGTACACCGTAAATCAATTTTATGGGCACTTGGAGCATTTGTTTCATCAGTTATCCCATTTGGCACTTTTGTACTAGATGCAAAATTAAAGAACGAGCAACAATAATAATAAAAAGGTAGTTAACGACTGTTAACTACCTTTTCTATTTATAAATTTGGAATTTCCCAATCAATTTCTCTTTCGCCCATATTAGCTAAAATCGTATTTACTTTAGAATATGGCTTACTACCAAAGAAACCACGTCTTGCCGATAGTGGGCTTGGATGTACAGATTCGATAATATGATGATTTGGATTCGTAATTAACTTCTTCTTCGCCTGCGCATGGCGCCCCCACAATATGAAAATAACTGGCTTTTCACGTTCATTCAATAGTTCAATTACACGATCTGTGAAGTGCTCCCATCCTTTTCCCTTATGAGAATTTGCTTCGCCTTGACGAACTGTTAATACGGTATTTAGTAATAATACTCCTTGTTCCGCCCATTTTACTAAATAACCGTTATTCGGGATTTCATAACCATATTCATCTCGAAGTTCTTTATACATATTTAACAATGACGGTGGTGTTTTAACACCAGGTTGCACAGAAAAGCTTAAACCATGCGCTTGATTCGGTCCATGATATGGATCTTGTCCTAAAATAACAACCTTTGTATTTTCATAACTTGTATACTGAAGAGCGTTAAAAATATCTTCTACCTTCGGATAAACAACATGCGTGCTATATTCTTCTGTCAAAAAACTGGATAGAGTAAGATAATACTCTTTCTCGAATTCTGGTGCCAATAGTGGCTCCCAATCATTCTTTAAAACATTTTCCATACTGTCACTTCCTGTCTAATTAATTCACCATATCCTGTCTTGTAAATACTACGAACGAAATAACAAGAGAAACAACTGCCCAAACAGTTAAATTCATCAAAGAAAATCCCATCGATAAACCTTGTAATGCAGGTAATTTTCCTGATAAATAATCCGTTAATGATAAATTCACACTAAAAATATATTTGGCGCCTTCCCAAGATGTTGCGAACGAGCTTAAAATACCGCCTGCAATTAATGCAGCTAGCATAACACCCATACCAGCTGGTGTATTACGAATTAAAACAGAGACCATAAATGATATAGTTCCGACAACGATAGCAACAAACCATGCTAGTCCATACGCCATTAAGATGTATTGCCACTGCGGAATAAGATGCACAAAGTTCGTATTTAACGTTTCCTTATCAATAACAAATCCTGTTAAAACAGGTAAATTCCATCCCGAGTATCCAAATACAAGCCCTGATAATATGTAAGCAAACAAACCTACAAGAAACAGTATGAGCGAAATGAAAAATAACATCGTCACGTATTTACTAAGGAGTATTTTCCAGCGCCGAATTGGCCGCGTAAGTAACATCTTCATCGTCCCATCACTTCGTTCTCCTGAAACGATATCAATGGCGACAATCATTACGAGAAGCGGAATAAACAATGTAATTCCTTGTTCAATAAATGATCTGACAAAAGTCGGTGCACCCGGTGCCATCGGATTAATATCATGATCTAAATAATATTGTTGTTGCTCAACTCTTACCTTTAACCAATCACGCCATTCTTCTGGCAACCTAGAATTGTTCAACCGGTTCTGAGAATCAACAATTTGCTGTTGCAATGAAACCTTCCAATCGGTTGTACCGAGTCTTTTTTGTGTCGTTTCTATTTCACGATACTGCGCATACACAAAAAGCGGGATCAAGATTGCTAAAATAAGCATGACAACAAAAATACGTTTCTTACGGTAAATCTTTTCTGATTCATTTAAAACTAGATTCGCAAATTCACGCATGCTGCTCACCCCTTGTGAGTTCAATAAATAAATCTTCTAGCGTAAATACAAGCTCCTTAACGCTATGTACATCTATTTCATTTTCGACAAAGTGTTTATTCCAACTACTTATAGATGCAATATCCATGCGGCATAGTAATCGATCGCCTTCTACGCTCACTTCCCTTACTTCTTCGGCCGCTTCTAGCATATCTTTCGCCTTAGAAATTGGTGTAACAATCCATTCTACACGATCACTTGCTGTTTTAATTAATTCTTCAACCTTGGCAACTGTTATCATTTTTCCTTTATGAATAATAGCAACGCGATCACATATCATTTGCACTTCACTTAGCAAGTGACTTGAAATAAACACGCTCATATTTTCTTCTTTTACAAGCTTATGTATAAATTCCCTAAGTTCTCTAATCCCTGCTGGATCTAAACCATTCGTTGGCTCATCTAATATGAGCAATTTTGGATTCCCAAGGAGCGCCTGCGCAATTCCAAGGCGTTGTTTCATACCAAGTGAGTACGTTTTTACCTTGTCATGAATTCTTTCATCTAAATGAACCATTTCAGCAATTTCAATAATACGTTCATCTGATATATCACCTAACATACGAGCAAATTGCTTTAAATTTTCCCATCCCGTTAAATATGTATACAACTCTGGGTTTTCAACGATACTCCCAATTTGACGCATCGCTTCTCTGAAATTTTCCTTAATCGAATAACCACCGATAGAAATCTTACCTTCTGTCGCCTTAATCAATCCGACTAACATTCGAATGGTAGTCGTCTTTCCAGCACCATTTGGTCCTAAGAACCCGAACACTTCTCCTTGCTTTACATCAAAGGAAATATTCTCTACAAGAGTCTTCTTTCCAATTACCTTCTTCAAGTCTCGTACGGAAAGTATCGTCGTCATTTTACCCCTCCTTGTTCTAATTTTAATTTACTTACAACATTTTGAACTAAACGTTCTGCCATATACGTATAACCTACTTCGTTCGGATGAAAATGATCAGAGTATAATAAATCTTTCCCGCGGTTTTGGAATAAATCAAATGTCGGTGTAATATATACATTTTTATCGTTTAGCGCTAACTTCTCTAAAGATGCATTCCAGTCCACAACAATGTTTGAAGACCCTTTTAAATCTTCTACATCTTCAAAAGGATTGTATAAACCAAGCCAAAAAATCGGACTATCTGTATTTAATTTACGAATTTCTTCTATAATTTTCTTTGCTTCATTTTGAAACGTTTCTGTGTCAGGACGATACGTCTCTAAATCTATTTTCCCAAGTGATTCCCAGCCCGGGAACAAATCATTTCCACCAATCGTTAACACGATTACATCTGCTTGCTTAATTGAATATTGAGCGCCATTACTTTCAATTTGTTTTAATAAATCGGGCATTTTTGCACCACTAACTGCTAAATTTGTTAATGCAATTTTTTGCTTATAATCTTTTTGTAAATCCTCTTTCATTCGCCCAACATAGCCAATTCCTTCTTTATCACCAACGCCACGCGTTAATGAATCACCTAAACTAACGATTTGTAACGTTCCCGTTTTCTTTTTCTCTTTTGTCACTACATCGGTCTTTTTAATTAAATTTGAAGCTTTCGGATTTAATACATCATTTACACCTGAAACAAAGCCATATGCAAATAAACAGAAAGATGCAATTGTAATGAGTAGAATTACTTTTACTACTTTTGATCTCATATCAAAACCCCTTTTAGCCCTCATAGATTGTCCATAATTATACCAAACGAAATTTTGAAAAGCGATTTTCACACCTTCTCAATTACGTCGTTTCTCTATTTACTAACTCTGGTAATAACTCTATATGCTTCACATCTAATTTCTCTTCATTAATCTTTTCATATAATAATTCAAACGCTTTTACTCCAACGTTTTTACTAGAATGCGAAATCGTCGTTATACCCAATATATCTGCCACCTCTTGATCATCACACCCGATAATCGTAATATCCTCTGGAATACGAATTCCTTGTTTTTTTGCTTCTGTAACCATCCCCGCTGCAATATGGTTACAAGATACAAGGAACGCCGTCGGTTTTACTGACATATGAGCCCATTCTCTAATTACATTGCGTCCATCTTCCACTGTAAAACAACCCTCAAATTTCCAGGTCTCTAACGGTGTTACGATACTCTGTTGAAGCGAATCTTCATATGCCTTCTTTCGTCTTTGGCTATTAACACTATTACTTCTTCCAATACAATATCCAATATGTGTATGACCGGCATCTATTAAGCTTTTCATCCCAAGTGAAAATACTTTGTAGTAATCGATATGGACACTTGAAATGTATTTTGAATCTATTTCTTCACACATAACAATCGGGCCGAATTTTGTATATTCTTCAAGCTTCTCCTTACTATTTGCCCGAGAACAAATAATAACCCCATCAAGCTTTTTCATTTTTAACATATTTAAAATTTCTAGTTCTCTTTCTTCGCTATAATTCGTCTGGCAAAGCATCATATTATAATTATTCTTTGCTGTCTCTTTTGATATCCCCTCGATAATAGCGCTATAATATTGATCATTTACGTGTGGTAATAAAACGCCAATTACATTCGTTTTTCCTTTCACTAAATGAATTGCATTCACATTTTGCGTGTAATTTAATTCTTCTATAATCGCTAAAATTTCTTTTCGTTTCTGTTCATTTACGTACGGATGATTATTTAGTACACGTGAAACAGTTGAAACAGATACTCCAGCAAGTTCAGCAATCTTTCTTATATTTGTCATCTCATTTTCCCCTTCTCACAAAAATTCTCCCTTGACCTGGTAAGCTTTCCACAATATATCCTTTCCTAGCAAATACATTTAGAAAGGATATACAACTATGCTTCCATTCAAATTAGAATATATATTTTTCATTGGCGGTTTACTCATTCTTGCCATCGGTATTAATATGATGACGACAATTACTTCCTTTGGACTTAGCCCTTATGATTCCTTCTTTATTGCACTATATCAAAATTTTGGCATAAGTATTGGTTTTTGGATTTTTATGATTAACTTTGCTTTTACACTTATCGTACTCTTTTGGAATAAAAAACAAATTACAATCGGTACAATTGTAACGATGGTTCTTATTTCTCTTTTTGTTGATTGGATTGGTTCCATTACAACTATTATGGACGCTATCCGCTCTCTTCCAAAATATATAACACTTATTTGCGGAAATCTATTCGTTGGAGCTGGAATTGGTCTTTACGTCTCTACAAACCTTTGCGCAGCGCCTCAAGAAGCTTTCGTTTTAACGGTTGCTGAGAAGAAAAAATGGACGTTTAGAAGAACAGAGATTTCATTAGCCTTTTTATTTTTAACGTTAAGCTTTTTATTAGACGGACCTATCTATTTTGGAACAATCATCTTATCCTTTACAACAGGCTGGATTATCCAAGCATTTATTCAAGTTGGTACGCAGATTTTAAATAGAAAAGAGCCTATTAAGCAAGCTGCTTAATAGGCTCTTTCTGTTTTATGGTAAGGATACTACTTAGCATCCCCTTCAATTCGATAGTTCGCTTTCAAACAATCTATTTCTTCATACCCTTGCAACGTATGTAGAATATAATCATAATCAGCAAGAGACGCACGATGCGTTACAATTACAATTTCAGCCTTTCCTTTCTCTTCAAGCGGCATTTGAATAATTTTCTCAAAGCTAACTCCGCGCTCAGAGAACAATGAAGTAATTTTTGCAAATACACCAATTTCGTCTTTTACATGCAGTCTTAAAAACTTTTTCACGACAATTTCGTCTGGCTCTTTTAATACTTTTTGATATTGTGGGACTACAGCACTATTTCCTGTTACCCCTAATCTAATATTTTGCATTACAGCAACTAAATCCGAAACAACAGCTGTCGCTGTTGGTAAACTTCCTGCGCCTGGTCCATAAAACATCGTTTCCCCAACTGCTTCACCATACACATACACAGCGTTATATTCATTTTGTACTGCCGCAAGAGGATGTGTATTTGGAAGTAAAGTTGGTTCAACTGTAACCTCCAATTTTTCACCATCTCGTTTTGCAAGACCGATTAATTTAATTGTATAACCTAAGCTCTTACTATATTCAATATCTTCCTCTGTAATAGAGGTAATCCCTTTTACTTTCACGTCTCCAAGCTCTACATTTGTAGAGAAACCGAGAGTAGCTAAAATCGTCATTTTTCTTGCTGCATCTAAACCTTCTACATCTGATGTTGGATCTGCTTCTGCAAATCCAAGTTGTTGGGCTTCTTTTAACACGTCGTTATATGCTCTCCCTTCGTCTGACATTTTCGTCAAAATAAAATTTGTCGTTCCATTTACAATTCCCATTACTTTCGTAATAAGATCTGAGGAAAGTCCTTCTACGATACTGCGTAAAATTGGAATTCCCCCTGCCACACTCGCCTCATAGAATAAATCAGCCTTATTATCTTTTGCTGTCGCTAATAATTCAGCTCCATGTAATGCCATTAAGTCTTTATTTGCAGTTACAACATGCTTTCCGCTTTTTAAAGCTTGTAAAATATATGATTTTGCATCATCAATGCCACCCATCACTTCAATGACAACATCAATATTTGGATTATCTAAAATTTCATTTGCATCTTGTGTTAATAGAGTAGAAGGTACCTCTACCTCTCTCTCTTTCTCAATGTTTTGCACTAATACTTTCGTTACCTTCACTGGACAACCTACTTGGTGTATGAGTCGTTCTTGATGATCCGTAATAATACGAACCACACCACTGCCAACTGTCCCAAGACCTAATAACCCAACTTGAATTTCTTTCATAGTACTGTCCACCCCTCAAAAATTGTGTTTAGATGAAATTATATGAGTAAAAAATCTGAAAAACAATGTATTTTGAACATTCGGAAAAATGAAGGTTAATCTTTACAAGGAAAACGTTGCCACGTGTTACACAATCTTTCTTTACAATATATAAGGGGTTTCTTGATACACGTAATAATTCAACCAATTAGAAAACAATAAATTACCATGACTCCTCCACCTAACAAGCGGCTTTTCATCTGGATTATTATGTTTAAAATAGTTTTTTGGCACATCAATATTTAATCCCTTGTCACGATCTCGTTCGTATTCTTGTTTTAACGTCTCACAACTATATTCGCTATGTCCAAGGGCAAACACTTGCCTTCCTTCTGGCCCAATAACAAGGTGAACACCTGCTTCTTCAGAGTTTGCTAACAATGTTAAGTCTTTCACTCCTCTAATATCATTCTCTCGTACTTCTGTATGACGAGAATGCGGAGCAAAAAACAATTCATCAAATCCTTGTAACAATTTCACATGTTGTTCGCAAACTTCATGTTCAAATACACCGAACATTTTTTCCTTAAGGGGATACTTTGGAACACCATAATGATAGTACAAGCCAGCCTGTGCTCCCCAGCAAATATGGAGCGTAGATGTTACATTCGTTTTTGAATACTCCATAATATGTTTAAGCTCTTCCCAATAATCTACCTCTTCAAAAGCAAGGGTCTCCACTGGCGCTCCTGTAATAATGAGCCCATCAAACTTTTCATTTTCAATATCACGAAACGTTTTATAAAAGCTTGTTAAATGTTCTTGCGTTACATTACGAGATAGATGTGATTCCATATGAAGCAAATGAACATCTAATTGTAACGGTGTGTTTCCAATTAAGCGAAGTAATTGTGCCTCTGTGTCTTGCTTCGTTGGCATTAAATTTAATATAGCAATTTTCAAAGCGCGTATATCTTGTGTTTCCGCTCGCTCCTTGGTCATTACAAAAATATTTTCTTTTTGTAACACTTTGCGAGCCGGTAAATCTTTATCAATTATGATCGGCATGTGTTTTGCCCCCAACTAGAGCTGCTTCCAAATCTGCAATAATATCAGAAACATCTTCTATACCAACTGATAAACGAATTAAATCAGATGTAACACCAGCTAAACGCTGATCTTCAGCATTTAATTGTCTATGCGTCGTACTAGCAGGATGTATAACGCAAGTTCGTGCATCAGCTACGTGTGTTACAAGAGTTGCTAGTTTTACATTTGCGATAAATTCTTTTGCTGCTTCTAATCCGCCTTTAATACCGAAAGTTAAAACACCACTAGCACCTTTTTTCAAGTACTGTTGTGCCAATGAGTAATTTTCATTACTATCTAAGCCCGGATAATTCACCCATTCAATACGTTCATGATTAGCAAGCCACTTAGCAACTGCAAGAGCATTTTCACTATGACGTTCCATTCGTAAATGCAATGTTTCTAAGCCAATATTGCTAATATATGCATTGAATGGGCTCATACAATTTCCATAATCTCTTAATAGCTGAACACGTGCTTTCACAATATACGCTGCTGCACCAAAGTTTTGAACGTAACTTACACCGTGATAACTTGGATCTGGTTCAACAAGTTCAGGATACTTTCCATTTGTCCAATCAAAGTTTCCACCGTCAATTACAATACCGCCTAAGGAGCTCGCATGCCCATCGATATACTTCGTCGTAGAATGAACAATAATATTTGCCCCATGTTCAAACGCCTGGCATAAATAAGGAGTTGCTAATGTATTATCAACGATAAAAGGTACCTCTAATTCTTTAGCAGCAGCTGAAAATTCTTTAAAATTTAAAACATTCATCGCTGGATTTCCTAACGATTCTGCATAGATAAGTTTCGTCTTGTCATTAGCAAGCGCCGTAATTTCATCTGCCGTTAAATTTGGATTAAAGAACGTAACATCAATGCCCAGTTTACGCAAACTCACTCCAAATAAATTAAACGTTCCCCCGTAAACCGTTGAAGAACAAAGTAAATGATCCCCACTACTACAAATATTTAAAACTGCGAGCATAATAGCTGCTTGCCCAGAAGCCGTTGCAACAGCTCCTACACCGCCTTCTAAATCTGATAACTTCTGCTCAAATGCGGCTAGAGTAGGATTTCCAATACGTGTATAAATATATCCTTCTGCCTCTAAGTTAAATAGGGCTGCTAAATCATCTGAAGTATCGTATTTATATGTTGTACTTTGATAAAGTGGTAAAACACGTGGTTCACCATTTTTTGGCGTATAGCCACCTTGCACACATATTGTTCCTTTTCCCCATGATTCTCCCATCTCTCATTCTCCTTTCTTTTATACAAAATAAAAAACTGCCCCTTTCCTGAAAACAAGAAAGGAGCAGTTTGAAAACACGCTCTAAAGGCTCTTTCTTATCTCTCAGGATTACTACCTGCAGGATTTGGCACAATTCCGTTATACGGCTGTTGCCAAGGTTTCATCGGGCCTGTCCCTCCACCTTTTCTTGATAAGACTATGCAATTACCGTTGATTTTATAGCAATAATTTCCTAATGTCAAACAGTTTTTCTGAATGTTCTAAAATAAATGTTAACAGTTTCATATAAAGCAACAAAAGAAATATATTCTAGTCTATTTCAAAAAAGACCTTTAAAAACCTCAAATCAGTCTATAAAATTAAATAAGTAATTTAACCTATAAATTCAAATTCCCCTAAAGTTAGCCTATATGTTGAATAGGCCATCTTCTCAAAAAGATACTATATATATTCAATCCATTTTTCACTAGTATATTTCACTTTTTTACCTACAAAGATTTACATAACGGAGGTATAACATGACAAATAAAAAAGATATGCAGTACATACTTGCTCTATATGGCATTCTTCTAGGATCTATAGTAGGAGCTACAGTCTGGTTATTTTTAGTCACAATAAATATTGGAATCCACTTTATTTGGGGATACTTGCCTGAAGTTCTCTCTTTTCCCTCTTATTACACCCTTTGCGTAACAATAATTGGCGGGGTCCTTGTTGGTCTATCACAAAAACATTTCGGTACATACCCACGCCTTATGCCTGAAGTGATGGCTGAATATAAAAAAACTGGTCGAATCGAATATCGCTTTGTCCATCAGGCTACTTTAACAGCGATTATTGTTTTAATTTTCGGTGCTAGTCTTGGTCCAGAAGCCGCACTAGTTGGAATTATAGGCGGACTGTGCACATGGGTAGGGGATCGCTTTAAATTTGCCTTAAAGGGTATGAATGAGCTAACCGAGATCGGAATTGGAGCTACTTTAAGTGTCATTTTTAACGCACCATTATTCGGTTATTTAGCACCAAATGAAAATGAGGGGGAACAAATTGCTGCTTTTTCTAAAGGAAAAAAGGCGATTGTATACTTAGCTACTACTTTCGCAGGTTTTTCTGTTTATTTACTACTGAGTAAACTCGATAATCGTGGATCCTTTATTGTTGATTTCGGGGAAGGTGCACTTTCTTTCAATGAATGGATCGCATTTCTTCCACTTGCTAGTATCGGTGCTATAGTTGGTTTCTTTTATTTCAAGTTAGAATTCACATTAGAGAAGTTAATTCACCCTTTTAGGGAATACAAACTGACACTCGGAATTATCGGTGGTATTTTATTAGGAATTGCGGGAACTTTTCTTCCGTACACATTATTTTCAGGGGAACATCAATTAAAAGAATTAGTTGTTGAATGGAGCCATTTATCTTTTTGGATACTACTTCTTTCAGGGATTTTAAAGTTGTGCATTACTGCCGTTTGTTTGAACACAGGGTGGCGAGGTGGACATATCTTCCCAATTATATTTTCCGGGTCAAGTATCGGATACGCTGTAGCATCTATTCTTCCTATAGATCCAGTAGCATCTGTTGCCATCGTAACGACAGCAATTTCAAGCTATGCGTTACGAAAGCCAATAGCTATAACATTACTATTACTTATGTTTTTCCCGCTTAATTTACTATTGCCCATGCTTGGTGCAGCTGCTATCGGGAATGCCTTTCCGCTCCCAAAACATAACGAAAATAAAAATTAATAAAAATAGGCAGTGGGGATGAAAGCTCCACTGCCTATTTTTTTATTACACATGCTGCTTTAATAACGCTTCTAACTCCTCAAAATTATGCACTTCATATGTCGGTATAATCCCACTATCATTTAATTTCCTTTCTGGATTAAACCAACAGGTATCAATTCCCGCTACATATCCACCTTTCATATCAGCGCTTAATGAATCCCCAATAATCAGCCCTGCTTCAGGTGCAAAGTTAGGAATCCGTTCAAAAACATAATCAAAATACTCTTTCATCGGTTTTTGAAAACCTGTATCTTCCGAAACAAAAACATCTTTAAATAATGAATGTAAACCTGCATTACGCAAACGTTTATCTTGCGTCTTAGAAACACCATTTGTCACTATATACAATTCATACTCTCCTTGAATTTGATTTATAAATTCAAACGCACCTTGCATGAGTTGATTTCCTTCTTCTAAGTAGTTACGATAATTATTTTCCAATAATATTCCATCTACTTCTTCTCCATACTCTTTAAACAACAGAGAAAATCTTGTATTTACAACTTCATTGCGTGATAGTTCTCCTTTTTCAAAAGCATCCCAAAGACCTTTATTTATTTTTTTATAACGAGCCTCTATCTCGTCTGTTAAAGGGATTCCCTTCTCTTCAAAAAGCACCCGTAAAGCCACTTTTTCAGCCTTTTGGAAATCTAGTAATGTATCATCTACATCAAATAACAATGTTTTATATTTTTTCATAAATTCATCACACTCTCTTTTCTACAAAAACAAATTTACATAAATCGTATCATTCCTTCTTGTAAAGATAATAGGAGATATCTCATACTATACATAGGGGTGAAAATATGAAAATCAGCAAAAATGAGGAAGAAATTTATCAATACATGCGAATCCATCAATTCCATACCCTATTTTCATTTCATGTCTTGCCATATGTAGAGCTGCATTCTTTTCAAACGAAAGAGATGATATGTAGCGAAGGAAATGCTCTCCCTTATCTCTATTACTTAATTTCTGGGAAAGCAAAAATATATATGAGTCATAAAAACGGGAAGGTTTCATTAATTAATTTTATTCAAGCACCATCTTTTATCGGGGAATTAGGATTAATAGGAGTAGAAAATATTACTAAGTCCGTTGAAGTACTAGAAGATTGTGTGTGTTTGGCACTTCCTCTTAAAGATTGTCAGCAACTTTTATTACAAGATGCAACGTTTTTACAGCACTTATGTAAATTTATTGGAGAAAAGACAATTACTCGCACTGAAAATCACGCAAAAAACTATAGTTATCCTTTTGAAAATCGATTAGCTGCTTTTATTTTATTAACAGAGCAAAATAATTGTTATATAGAAAAGCATACCGAGGCCTCGGAATATTTAAATGTCAGCTACCGTCATCTTTTATATATATTAAATCAGTTTTGCCAACAAAATTATTTAAGAAAAGAAGGCCGAACATATTATATACAAGATCGAAATACATTAGAAAAACTTGCTGATGAACTAAAAATATAAAAAAACAGCATTAACGTTTACATGTTAATGCTGTTTTTTCGAGTGACGATTATACTTTTAATTAAAATTTACTTGCTACTTTAGCTGCTTCTTCAAGACCTGCAGCAATGATTTCTTCTGCTTTATCTGGGAATTGGTTATGCCCTTCAATAACTACTGTTTCCATGTTTGTTGCGCCGAAGAAGCCCATCATACTTGCTACATATTTAACAGCCATTTCTACCTCAGCTGCTGGACCTTCTGAATATACGCCGCCTCTTGCATTTAATAATGCAATCTTCTTATCTCCGATTAGGCCAACTGGACCCTCTGGCGTATATTTGAACGTTTTACCAGCACGGTTTAAATAATCAATATATGTGTGCAATACTGCTGGAATCGTTAAGTTCCATAATGGGAAGCCGAAAACAACTTTATCAGCTTCTAGGAATTGATTTAAATACTTATCAGCAACTGCTACTGCTTTTGCCTCTTCTTCTGTTAAATCAAATCCTTTACCTACCTTGAATGTACCATTAATCATATCTACGCCTACATATGGTAATTCTTCTTTATATAAATCAAGTTCTACTACTGTATCATTTGGGTGTGCTTCTTTATAGTTTGCTAAAAATGCCTCATATAATTTTACACTAACTGCTTGTTCCGCTGGACGGTTATTTGCTTTAACGAATAAAACTGTTGCCATTATTTATTCCTCCTAGTACTCACTCTTATGTTGTTATATGCTTTCAAAAAAGGTATCCCTTGTAATTGTTGTTTTGTTGCTTACAAACATATTTTATCTTTATATAATGACAATTTCGTCCTCACATAGACGTATTTTTCCATAAAAAAAGTCCACCTTCTAAAGGCGAACTTGGTCTTACGACTTTCGTCTTATACAATTCCATTTTTCACTGCATATAATGCCGCTTGCGTACGATCAGATAAATTCAACTTACTCAAAATGCTACTTACATGCGCCTTAACTGTCTTTTCTGTAATAACTAAAACAGATGCAATTTCCTTATTGCTCATCCCTTTTGCTAATAGCTGCAATACTTCATTTTCTCTCGCTGTTAGCACATCCACTTGAATAGAAGGTTCTTCTTCCTTTTCTTCTACAGGTAATGTTTGAGAGAGAAGAGCATTTGCTATATCCGGATGTAATTGAATATTACCTTTATATGCGCTTCGAATAGCCTCAACAAGCTGATCTGGTTCTACATCTTTTAAAATATACCCACTTGCTCCAGCCCTTAATGCAGGTAACACATGCGCCTGATCAGAAAAGCTAGTTAATACAATTACTTTCACATTTGGATACTCTTTTTTAATATATGCCGTCGCCTCAACACCATCCATTTCAGGCATGTATAAATCCATTAATATAACATCGGGAGTTGTTTCTCCTACTTTCACTAACGCTTCTTTCCCATTATTCGCTTCTCCAACTAACTCTAAATCTTCCTGTGTACTTAAGAAAAATGCTAATCCTTTTAAAACGACTGTATGATCATCAACTAACAATACTTTTATTTTCACAAACTTCCCTCATTTTCACATCATAATGGTACGTTTACTTTTACGCTCGTTCGTTTATTACTACTTACAATTTTAATTGTTCCACCAACTAATTCTACTCTTTCACGCATCGTAGTCATACCTAGTGATTTCTTTTCTTTTATATTCTTTTCCACAAATCCCTTTCCTTGATCAACTATTTCTAATGATACATTTTTCTCATTCACTGTAAAATAAATCGTCGCTTCTTTTACACCTGCATGCTTACTTACATTGTTCAGTGCTTCTTGGCCTATGCGCCACAAAGCTTCTTCTACTACACGAGGTAAATCACGAACACCCGTAACTTGCTCCCTAATTTTCAGTCCCAAATTTTCACCGTACTGCTTTAGAGCTGGCAATAATCCTTTTTCTAATCCCGCCGGACGAAGCTGCCAAATTAATGTCCTCATTTCTTTCAAAGCTCCTTGCGCAAGTTCACGCATCTCATGCAAAGATTGATCTACCTTTTCATTTTTACCTTTTAAAACTGCCTCGGCGCCTTTTGTCATGAAGGTTAATGAAAATAATTTTTGCGAAACAGAATCATGTAAATCTCTTGCTAACCGATTTCTTTCTTCCATTCGTACAAGTTCACGGCGCTGCTCGTTTAACCTCAAATTCTCTATTATTAACGAAACATGGTTCGATAATGCTTGAATTACGTCTATTGTATTAGCATCAAACTCTCCATTATTCAAGCTAACACATAAAACACCAAATATATGGTTTTGAATATGTATTGGTGTAGCAATAACAGCTCGATTTAGATGTACATTATGTCCTATTTGATGTTTTATTAGAACTGGTTCATCTTGTTCTAACGCCCTCTTGGCCGCCTCTTTTACATCCTCTTGTAACTCTTCCTGAACGTAAGACGCTCGCAGAGATAATTCTTTTTCCTCCCTAATAAAAAGCGCTACTTGATTCCATTGAAATACTTCACCTACGTGATTTACCACTTTTTCAGGTAGTACATTAAACTTATGAATCGTTTTTAAATCTTGAATGAAACGCTCTAATTTCACATAATAATGTGCTCTTCTCTTTTCATTTTCATATAATTTTGTTCGCTTTAAAGCCGTACCAATTTGGAAAGCAACCGATTGGAGTAATACTAATTCTTCTTCTGAAAAATGTGTTTTACCCGGACTTGCAACATTTAACACCCCAAATTTTTCTCCCCCAGCTTTTAAAGGAACCGTAGCATGATGAAGAATGCCCTCCGTATCTCCCCAATTATATTCAATTGCATTATTAATTCTTTTACATTCAATAATATTAACGGCTCTCTCTAATTTTCCATCTACAAAACCTCGTAAACACCAACATTCACCTTCGCACATCGGGCGTTTATTTTCATATGTCAGTGCCTCTGGTAATTGATAGTCAATTAACTTCGTATACTTCCCATTTTCATCCGCAAGAAAAATCCATCCTGTCGTTAAACCTGTTACACTTAGTAATTTCTCTAGGACAGCTTGCAATACATGATATGTATCATTTGATGTATTTAATGTTTCTGCAATTTCCTTTAATATAACTAATTCATTTGTACGATTATCTCGAAACATACTCAGTCTCCTGCATACAAGATTTTAAATAGCTCTTAAAATAAATCATCTACTTTTCACTTTGTACTTATTCGTAACATTGATATAATGGTGAGAACATAGTTTTCATTATATCACTCGAGGGGGCTTTCATAATGACATTAAATAAAGCACTTACTATCGCTGGTTCTGACACAAGTGGCGGTGCTGGTATACAAGCAGATTTAAAAACATTCCAAGAACTGGGCGTATACGGAATGACATCTCTTACAACAATCGTAACGATGGATCCACATAACGGTTGGGCACATAACGTATTTCCAATCCCAGCTTCTACATTAAAACCACAATTAGAAACAACAATTGAAGGTGTTGGCGTAGACGCTTTAAAAACAGGTATGCTTGGATCAGTAGAAATTATTGAAATGGTTGCAGAAACAATCGAAAAGCACAATTTCAATAATGTAGTAGTTGACCCTGTTATGGTATGTAAAGGTGCTGATGAAGCATTACATCCTGAAACGAATGACTGCTTACGTGACGTTCTTGTTCCAAAGGCATTAGTTGTAACACCAAACTTATTTGAAGCTTACCAATTAAGTGGCGTAAAGATTAATTCTCTTGAAGACATGAAAGAAGCAGCGAAAAAGATCCATGCTTTAGGTGCGAAATACGTCCTAATTAAAGGCGGTAGCAAACTTGGTACGGAAACTGCAATCGACGTCCTATATGATGGAGAAACATTCGACCTTCTAGAATCAGAAAAAATTGATACGACAAATACACACGGCGCAGGTTGCACATATTCTGCTGCAATTACAGCAGAACTTGCAAAAGGAAAACCTGTGAAAGAAGCAGTAAAAACTGCTAAAGAATTCATCACAGCTGCTATTCGTTACTCATTCAAAATTAACGAATACGTAGGTCCAACTCACCATGGTGCATATCGTAAATTTGTTGTATCAAAAGAACTTGTCTAATATATAAATAAAAAACACTCACAAAGTTCATACATTGCCTCTGTGAGTGTTTTTTATAAGCTTTATGTCTTCTGGTCATCTTATCTTTAAGATACAGAGCTGACCTTATTTCTACCATTTCGTTTCGAGTAGTATAACGCATCATCCGCCGCTTGAATAAATTGCTCCGTTGATTCTTCATATTCTGAAACCCCCACCGAAACTGTAATTTTTATTTTCGTTTCATCTAACAATTGAAATGAGTGACTTTCAACAGCTGTACGAATTTGCTCGCCCATAAGAATTCCGTAAGCTAATCCCTTATTCGGTATCAAAAGCGCAAACTCCTCTCCACCCTTTCGAAAAGCCAAATCTGGAAATTGTGAAGTTTCTCGTAAAATACACCCTACTTGTTTTAGCACTTCGTCCCCTGCAGGATGCCCGTACGTATCATTTACATACTTAAAGTGGTCAATATCTATAAGTAGTAAACAAAACGAATCATTTTTCATGTTCTTATTACTAATATGACGATTCATCTCTAAATCAAACTGTCTTACGTTTCCTAAACCTGTCAATGCATCTATCGTTGCGTATTGTTTCATCTTTTGAAATAACTCATTGGATTGTAAAACATAATTTGCACTTATGAATGTTATGTAACCTGTAATAATACTAGAAATTAAATATAATCCCACTATGTGGATTTCTTTAATTAACCATATATATAACGCTGGGATTAGAATAGATAAAATATATGTGTGTAACCATACCCACTTTCCCCCTAAAGAAAGCTTCATGCGCGAAATAAAGATACTCCCTATTCCTATCGCAATGATTGTATAAAAAGCCACTTGAGAAGCTAATGAATAATCCATAAACAACAGCCTAGTTACTAAAATCATACCAATTGTTATGGTACTCGCTATCGGTCCTCCAATAATAACAGCTAGAATAACAGCTAAATAGCGTAAATCCAATAGAATGGTACCAACACGAACACTGAAATACATCAATACTATACCTAGTATCCCAGTAAAAATGCCTACTACACATTTCTGCCCAAAAGAGAATCCTTCTTTTAACGGCTTATCCCTTAAAAGCTGGCCCCCAATAAAAATAAAGGAAAGAATAATTGTTGTATTTACAAATAAGTCCCTTAACATAAAATAATCTCCCTACTTTTCCATCTATCCCCTTCCTCACTTTATTGTATACGAAATACCTTTAATTCCCAAAGGTTTTGTTTATTTTTGCTGTTCCACGTGAAACAGCAAAAAAATAAAAAGGGCGAAAACTCGCCCTTTTTCATTAACAACAGCGTGATATTTTTCCACCCTTTGCATTAAATCTTGCTTCTTGTGCCTCAGCAAAAAATTGCTTTTGACATACAACCTCTTCTTCAGGATGATGCTTTTTCATATGCTCCACATATACTTCATAACTTGGTACTCCAACGAGCAAACTAATAAAGCGTTTTCTTTCACCCCATACTTGCCACAACTTTTTAAGCATAGTTCCTCGACTCACTTTCATCTCTAGGAATATATGGTGCCTCTTTTAACGGCATTGGCTTATTTCTTAATACTTGGATCCAAATTCGAAGTGCTGAAATTAACACAGCGATTACAACTATCATAAAAATTCCGCAAAGCGCTGCATCGATATAATCATTGAAAATAATTTGCTTCATTTGAGCGACATTTTTAGCTGGCGCTAACACTTTTCCCTCATCTAATGCTCCCTGAAATACCTTTGCATGCGATAGAAATCCAATTTTAGGATTTTCATGAAATAGCTTTTGATATCCCGCCGTCATCGTTACAATCAGCAACCCGATAGTTGGAATAAGTGTTACCCAAACGTACGCCTTTTTTCCCATTTTAAACAAAAT
Organism: Bacillus sp. HMSC036E02; assembly: GCF_001836235.1. Taxonomy (NCBI): domain Bacteria; kingdom Bacillati; phylum Bacillota; class Bacilli; order Caryophanales; family Bacillaceae; genus Bacillus; species Bacillus sp. HMSC036E02. Next base: position 120,227 of record NZ_KV827880.1, read on the forward strand.
TGTCGTTCCAAGTAATAATGCAATACCTGCTAGCATTTGATTTGCAATACCGAAAAGTGGCCATAATGTATTAATTCCACCGAGCGGATCTATTACCCCTTGGTATAAGAAATATCCCCACCCTAATACACATAATGTTGTAGCGATTACATTCGCTAATGTAGAATCCGTTTTCCCAAATGGCTTATATACATGCCCTAAAATATCTTGAATCATAAATCGGCCGACACGCGTTCCGGCATCAATTGTTGTTAAAATGAATAGAGCTTCAAAGAGAATCGCAAAATGATACCAAAATGCCATCATGGCCGTTCCACCTATTACTTGTGAGAAAATATATGCCATACCTATCGCTAATGTTGGCGCACCACCTGTACGTGATAAAATTGTTTGCTCTCCAACATTTACAGCGAGATCTTTTAGTTCATTTGGTGTAATAGCAAATCCCCATGAGGAAATAACTTGAGCTGCCTGCGAAACATCTGTACCGATAAGTGCTGCGGGGCTATTAATTGCAAAATACGTTCCCGGTGTTAATACACAAGCCGCAATCATCGCCATCGCTGCTACAAACGACTCCATTAACATTGCTCCATAACCGATTGGCTGTGCGTGTCCCTCTTGCTCGATCATCTTCGGCGTCGTACCTGATGAAACGAGAGCATGGAATCCAGACACTGCACCACAAGCAATAGTAATAAATAAGAACGGGAATAAGTTTCCAGAAAACACAGGACCAGTTCCATCAATAAATTTCGAAACTGCTGGCATTTGTAAATCTGGTGCTACAATTAAGATACCGATTGCTAACCCTACAATTGTTCCGACTTTTAAAAATGTACTTAAATAATCACGTGGTGCTAAAAGCATCCAAACTGGTAATGCCGATGCGATAAATCCATATACAATAAGCATAATAGCAATTGTTTCACCACTAAATGTGAACATACTTGCAAGTGTTGGATTTTCTGCTACATACTGTCCTCCAACAAGAGATAAAATAAGTAGGATAATACCAATTACTGATCCTTCTCCAACACGACCAGGCCTAATATAGCGCATATAAACTCCCATTAAAATAGCGATAGGAATCGTTGCTGCTATCGTAAACATTCCCCAAGGACTTCCGATTAGTGCCTTTACTACGACTAACGCTAATACTGCTAATAAAATAATCATAATTCCTAAAATACCTATCATTGCAATTAGTCCTGTAACAGGTCCAATCTCATCTTTAATCATTTCTCCTAACGATTTACCATTACGTCTCATCGAAGCAAATAAAATGACAAAATCTTGGACAGCCCCCGCAACAACTACCCCAACAATAATCCAAATGGTTCCTGGTAAATATCCCATTTGTGCTGCTAAAATCGGTCCTACTAAAGGTCCCGCCCCAGCAATCGCTGCAAAGTGATGGCCAAACAATACCCACTTATTTGTTGGAACATAGTCTTTCCCATCGTTTAATGTATGGGCTGGTGTTTGCCGATTATCATCTAAATTAAAAACCTTTCTCGCTATAAATCTACTATAAAAGCGGTAAGCAACTGCATATACACATACGGCAGCTACTAAGAGCCATACAGCATTAATGGTTTCACCTTGTGATAAAGCTATTACCCCAAAAGCACCTGCTCCTACTGCTGTAATAACGCCCCAAAGTAAAATCGATTTCAATGTCTTCACATACAATTCCCCCAATACTATTTCTTAGTGGAGATTGTACTAAATTTTCTGAATATTTAACTTGAATCCTCCCTATCATGAAGGATTTTCAGTTTATCATGTTAAAATACTCTCATTACCTACTATAATTCAATGTTATTTCGAAGGCGTTTTACATAATTACGACTGACTGGAATCGGTTGCTCATCATACCTATCTAAATACAAATTATACGTGCCATTATAATAAGGTTTCAGTTCTTTTACATATGACATATTAATTAAATAGCTTTTATGTACACGTAAAAAATCATATGCATTTAGCTTATTTTCTAATTCCTGAAGTGTATATGTTGAAATATACTGATTATTCGTTGTGTAAATTGAAACAGTTTTATTTTCTTTATTTTTACTTACATATACGATATCTTCTGGAAGAATATATCGTATACCCTCTTGACTTTCTATCGGTAGTTTCCGCAAATAACTCTTTGCTTTCTCACCTTGTTCTTTACCTATTTTATATAAAAGAAATTGTAAATCTTCTTCACGAAATGGTCGCAATAAATAATAAAATGCTTGGAAACGAAAAGCTGTAATAGATTCTTCTATGTTTTCACCTACAAAAATAAATTTTGTATAGCAATTTATTTCTCGTAATAAACTTGCATATTCAAAACCAGTACCATCTAGTAATTTGGAACTTAAAAAAACAAAGTCTGGTATATGTTTTTTCATCATAAATAAAGATTCTGTTCCTGTCTTTGCTTCAAAACATTCTACATTTCTCATATTTTCAGTGAAATTTTCAGCTAACTCTCTTCTCTCTTCTGCCTCTTCCATGATCAGTAAAATTTTCATTTCTTCAACCACCTAATTCTTTGTCCATATGTCCTGTTGTATACATTCGCTTTTATAAGAAATAATCCCTTTTTCTTACTATACCATTATTTATCTAAAAAAACAGAAAAAAGGAAACCACTTCGGTTTCCTCTCCCCTTTTATCCCGCACTAACTGCCTATAAAGAGCCGAGTAGTGTAGGATAATAAACGGTCAGGGATACGTTTAAATTTTCACTTTATACTAATTCTCGTTGCTTCGTTTCCTGTCCAAGTATTATTACAGCGAATACACCAATTAAAATTGATCCACAGAAAATCGTAAATATTAATGATAGTGAAGCTTCTGAAGCAACTAAATATCCCACTAATAGTGGCCCAAGAATACCACCAATACGACCAAATGCTGCTGCCATTCCTGCACCTGTACCACGAATAACCGTTGGATACTGCTCAGGTGTATAGGCGTATAATGCTCCCCAAGCACCTAAGTTAAAGAAGGATAGTAACATACCTGCCACGATTAATACTGTTAATGAATCCGCAACCCCAAACAAATAAGCACTGCAAGCTGTCCCGATTAAATACGTAACCAAAACAAATTTACGACCGAGACGTTCAATAAACCAAGCAGCTGTGAAATATCCTGGAAGTTGAGCTAATGTCATAATAAGTACGTATTGGAAACTTTTTATTAAACTAAATCCTTTTAGCACCATTACACTCGGTAACCAAAGGAACATTCCATAATAGGAAAAGACAACACAAAACCATAGAATCCATAGCATAATTGTTGCTTTACGATATTCCCCAGACCAAACTGATTTTATATTTTCAATAACAGATGGCCTTTTTTCAACTTTTTGGAACCTTGGGGAATCCGGTAAATTCCATCTTAAATATAAAGCATATAATGCTGGAACTGCACTCAATACCATCGCAACTTCCCAACCATATTTAGGAATAACAAAATACGAGATAAGAGCTGCAATTAGCCATCCACCTGCCCAAAAACTTTCTAATAACACAACAATTTTCCCACGCTCATGCGCTTCAACACTCTCTGATACTAGTGTAGAGGCAACCGGAAGCTCTCCGCCAAGCCCCATACCAATTAAAAAGCGTAAAACGAGAAACATCGCAAGTGTCGTCGTTAATGCAGTTAAACCACTACCGATAGAAAATAATAATAATGTAATAATAAAGACTGATTTTCGCCCTATTTTATCTGATAGTATCCCAAAAATAAGCGCTCCTACTGCCATACCGATTGAGTTAATACTGCCTATCCAGCCCATTTCTTGCGTACTTAATCCCCAATCCTTTTGCAAGGCTACCATTACAAATGAAAGCATTCCAACATCCATTGCATCAAATAGCCATCCAAGCCCAGCTATACCAAGTAGTTTGCGCTTCGAAATTTCTTTTACCTTGCCCACTAGAAGTCCTCCTCACACAGGTGTCTTTACACATCATTTTACATGTGTGAATTGTATAAGTAAAATACTTTTGTGTAAAAAATTCTCCTTCATCATTCCCAAAAAGTAAAACGTCTATCCCGATTGGTGAGAGCTAATAATCAGTGGGGATGCCTCACTGATTAAAGTTTCAATTTATTAAAAATGAACAAATAAAAAAAGCAGCGATATTTCGCTACTTTTTCGAACGCATTACTTCTTTTAAAAATTCCGCTAATACTAACTGACGACGCCAGCGTGTTGGATTACTGCATAATCTATAAAACCACTCTAAATGAATCGCTTGAATCCATTTTGGTGCACGTTTTACCTCTCCAGCCCATACGTCTAAACTTCCACCCACTCCAACAGCCATTTTCGTTTCTAAACGATGCTTATTGTTTTGGATAAAGTTCTCTTGTCTCGGGAAACCAAGTGCAACAAGTAATAAATCTGGTTTTGCTTCTTGAATGCGAGAAATAATATTCTCTTCGTCTTCTTGTTTAAAATAACCATCTTGTATACCGGCGATGGATACAGCTGAATATGTCTTTGTTAAATGATCTGCTGCAGCTTGTACAACATGCGGCTTTGCACCTAATAAGAAAACAGATACCGGCTTACTATCTTCTGATAACTTCGCAAGTAAATTACACATTAAATCAAAACCTGCTACACGTTCTTTTAAAGGTGTACCAAGCATCCCGCTTGCCTTTACAACCCCAATACCATCAGGTGTAATTAAATCTGTATTCAATAATGTTTGATAGAACTTTTCATCCTTTTTTGCGCACATAACAATTTCAGGGTTTGCTGTTACTACCTGAAACGTATGAGTTCGCTCCGCTTCTAGTTGTTCTTTTAAATATTGGACCGTTTCATCCATTGTCATTGTAGAAAAAGGAACGCCTAGAATATCAACTGTTTGTACTGCCATAGTTAACTATCCTCTCTATCATTACAAGTTTTTCGCTATTAATTGCTTATATGTTTCCTTTGTATCTTCATATAGTTTTTGAAGTGAGAAGTTCATAGTAGCATGCTCATAAATATGTTTACCCATTGCTGCTAACTCTCCAGTTTTCCACTTATCATACGCTTCTTCTAAAGCTAATGCTAATGCCTTTCCATCACCTGTCGGCACAATCCATCCGTAAGTTTCATCTACGATTAATGGTTCAATTTCTCCAGCCCTAGTCACAATTGATGGTACGCGTTGATTTGCCGCTTCTAATAGAACTAGTGGGAACCCTTCACTATGGGAAGTTAATAAATTTACATGTGACGACGCAAATAATTGTTTTACATCTTGACGATGTCCTAAAAACTCTACTTTATCGTTAATCCCTTTTTCAGTAGCTAATGACTTTAGATTTTCTTCTAATGGGCCATCGCCAACTAATAATACTTTAATTTTCTCTAATTTTGTTTGTTGTAACGCATCGAATAAAACTTCATGTCCTTTGACAGGATGTAATCGTGCTACTTGGATTGCCGTAAATACATCTTCATCAATATTGAACATTTCTTTTTTATTATAGTCTTCTGCTTTTTCCTTATCGTATTCAATTCCATTATAAATAACATGCATCTTTTCATTTGAAATACCTAATGCTGCCAGGCTTTTTTTCAATCTATTTGTTACAACGAAAAATAAGTCTATATTTTTTAAGGCTTTCAAATTTAATTTCGTAAAAATCCAACCTTTTAAGCCCTGTTTAGTAAAGTCTTGAAATGGATCACTATGAATAGTCGTTACCCATTTTGCCTTTATTCTCTTTTTCATTAAAGAAACATAGAAATTAGCCCTAGGGCCATGTGTATGAACTACATCGAATTTTTCTTTATTAATAAATTCACTTATATTCTTTAAAATGGATAAATCATAGCGCGATTTTTGTGAAAACACATGGACTTTTATCCCTAACTCCCTTGCTTCCTTCGCAACAATTCCATCTTCAAATACTGCTAATTCTACTTCACCAGTTGGAAACTGATCGAGAAGTGAAATAATATGTGTTTTCCCTCCCCCATCTTCTGCTCCTGCATTCATATGCAATATTCTCATATTTTTTCCTCCTTTAAATCCTCGCTACGTTTCCATCTATTTTTATTTTACTGTACTAAAAAATAAAAGCTAACAAAAGTTAGCTTTTATTTTTATCATTCAATTTCTAGGTCTACTATTAGATAAGCTAACACCACTACAAAGTAAATCCCAACTCCTGGTGCTGTTAAAATATGTCCTGCAATATAAGCAATACCTAACGCTAACAATAAGCTTGCTGAAATCATTCCATATTTTATATTAAATATGTCCTTAAATCTCGTAGCAAATGCTAGTAGAATTCTTAGCCCGTAATAAATAAATGGAATCATTAGTAATACAAAGCCAATAATCCCGAAATCATAAAACCAATCATGGAAGTCCATTTCAATTAGTTTTGGATCTGGCTGCTTTTGTTCATTGTATTTAAAGTTACCTGCATAACCCATTCCTAATAACTTTTGTGACATTGGTGCTTCTTTAAAGAACTGCTTATGTCTTTCTTCATATACTTGACGTCCACTGAAAATAAGATTTTCTTGATTTTCTTTCTTTTGCTCTTTCTCAAGCTCTTTCTTAACTTCCTCTTCTATCTTCGCCTTTTCTTCTGGCTTTTCAACTTTATGGTGATTTTCTTCTTTTTCTTTAAGTTCTTGCTCTTTTTTCAGCTTCTCTTTAATTTCTTTTTCTTTTTGACCTTGCTGCGCCACATTTTGCTCTGATAAATAATTATTGTGAATACCCATATTTTGTGCTAATGGCGTTTGTTTAAACGTTCCAACTACACCAGCTAATAGGACAATAGCAATTACTGCATTAAGTGCAAGGGATTTTTTGTTCGGATTTTTTCTATTAAATAATAATTGTAGTACAATGATTCCGATTGCTGCCGCTAACGTAGCACCAATTGAGCCCATTCCTACTTTTGTACCAACTTGAATTAGCGAATAAATCATTAAAAGTGATGGAATCCAATATAAAATGTGTTTCCAGCTCTTTGTTTTTTGAATAGAATATAGTACTACAATAGGGAAAATAATAGCTAAGATTGAACCTAGTTCATTCCCTGCATAGAACCAACCTCGAGAACCAACCTTCATCCATTCATAACTACCAAAATCAGTAGATGTTGAAATAGAAATAACCATAATTGCGTTAATGATTAATGTAGAATATACAATACTATTTCGAACCTTATCACTAATATTAACTGTCTTTTTCAATGATTTTAAAGCTAAAATGTATGATCCCAGCATGATATATATATATAATGCTTTCGCAACGAATTTAACTTCTTCACTAAGTACAATAGGATCCTTAACTAGTTTGTTATTAATAAATCCTACTCCTAAAACTCCGGCTAATAATATAAGATAAATTAAAAACTTTCTATTTTCCTTCTCTTTTGCCTGAATTAAAATGTAAATGCCACCAACAGCCATAATAAGGAATCTTACTAAAATTCCAACGGTAGCATTTGACTTTAATAAAGTGATGCTAAGAGACGTTAATAAATCTAAAACAGGCTGTAAAATAATAAAAAAGAGCAAAAAACGCTCAAATCTAACCCTAGCTTGATTTGCTAACATTCCAAGACCTCCATACAAAATCTTAACATTATCTTTTAATCATAATTTTTATCTTCAAAACACACCTAGCAATTATAACATAACTCATATTTAAATTGAGAACTTATTTTTATGCCGAAACTAACCAAATCTAGCGTAAGTAGTACTAGAAAACATTATCCTTTAGCTATCCTTCCCTATCTCTATAAAAACTATCTAACACTCTTCTACTTATTATCAGCATTATAGTAACATTTGTTAATTCATTTATAAATATATAAAATTTAATAACTACACGCAATCACCCACTCGGCTATCCTACAACTAAAGATTAACCTTGCTCCGTTTTCTTCTAAACATTTTCAAACGCTTTCTTTATGTATTTTATCCGTTTTTCTACATGTAGCGAAAAGTAATTGTTATTTCCAATACTTTAGTGTATATTTTTTCTCTGGAACATCTTTAAGAGGAAGGGATTAAGGCCATGTTATTAATCGATATATTTACGTTTCTTGGCATTATCGCCGCTGCCATTTCTGGTACATTAGTTGGTTTAAAAAAAGATTTAGATTTATTTGGTGTCCTTTGTTTAGCTGTAGCTACTGCGCTCGGCGGCGGTATTATTCGTGATATCATGATTGGTAACCTGCCCCCTGTCGCATTTGTAAAACCCATTTACTTTTTCGTAAGTGTATTATCAGCATTATTTACTTGTATGTTTTTTGAGCGCATCAATAAACTTCAAGTCGTTATTATGCTTTCTGATGCTGTTGGCTTAGGCGTTTTTACAGCTATTGGTGCAAATGCGGCAATGTCACATCATGTTGACGCCTCATTTCTAGTTGTTTCAATGGGAGTCATTACAGGTATTGGAGGCGGTATTTTGCGTGACATTTGTGCTCAAGATATCCCTTACGTATTCCGAAAAGAAATTTACGCAATCGCTTCTATCTTAGGAGCAATTAGCTTCCTAATCACACACGCTATGGGGGCGCACGTATTAGCTTTCTATGTTTGTTTATTAGTAACATTCGTTATTCGTGTCGTCACTGTAATATATAATGTGCATTTCCCCGTTTTCTTTAAAACACATGCTAAAATTAATAAAGGCCATTAAGAGAATTCTAGATAGAATTCTCTTAATTTATATACTATTCAACGAACTAATATAGAGTAATTATATATAAGCATATATAATTACTCTATATTAGTTTTAAAATTGAAAACGTTTTATATACAGGGGGAAGAATGATGCTTGGGGTTTTCAAAAAAAATATTAATAAAACACATGCCAGTATAATCGAATTAAGTAAGGGCCAACAAATAACTTTTAATGTACCTACTAATTCTGAATTAAAAATTCAAATGGATATGCTACATATTTCAAAAGAAGATTTACAAGTTGTAAAAGTACTACAGCCTTTTATTTATGCAGAAATTGATTGGATTACTGAAAAATTCTATGCCAACATTACAAAACAACCTAATTTAATTACTATTATTGAGCGTTACAGCTCTATTCCAAAACTAAAACAAACTTTAAAAACACATATTAAAGAATTATTCAGCGGCCATATGCATGAAGATTTTATTGAACAGCGTGTTAGGATTGCCAAAAGGCATGTACAAATTGGTTTACATCGAAAATGGTATACTGCTGCTTATCAAGAATTATTCCGCTCTATCATGAAGATTTTGCAAACAAAAATAACGACAATCGATGATTTTTCATATTCTATAAATGTCATAAATAAATTATTCACTCTTGAACAAGAACTTGTTCTTGCAGCTTATGAATCTGAATATGAAAGAATGCAAAAAGAGCTTGAGAAAGAAAAAGAATTAACTGCTATGACAATTACGCATATCGCAACAGAACTAGCTGCTGTATCTGAAAAAACAAGCTCTTCTATTCAAAAACTAACCGCCAAATCTGAAACTATTGTAGAGATTGCTAAAACAGGTACATCATTAGCTACAACATCTGAAGAAAAAGCAAATAAAGGGAAAGAACAATTAAACCAGCAGAATAAACGAATGGGATCTATTCAAATGAATATGGAAACGATTATTACAGATACTCATGAACTTCTCAATATTTCTAACAAAATTAATGAAATCATAGATATTGTTAAATCGATTGCGGAGCAAACAAATTTACTCGCACTAAACGCTGCTATCGAGTCTGCACGTGCTGGAGAATTTGGGAAGGGGTTTTCTGTTGTTGCTGGTGAAATTCGAAAATTATCAGAGCAAACGAAAGAATCTATATTTAACGTTACAAAGCTCGTCGAAAAAACAAATGAACAAATTACTCGTGTCTCGTCTTCCGTGAAACAAATTAGCTCTCTCGTATCGGAAGGAACGGATAGTATGTCGGCAACAGATCGATACTTCCAAGAAATTGTAAAAGATATGTCTAACTCAAAAGAACAGAATAAGAAAATTGAACACGAACTACAAGCTATTTCACAAGTAATGAAAGGAATTCAAGATGATTCCTCACAAATGGCTCTAACAGCCGATAATTTGCAACTAGAACTAAATCGATAAGATGAAATTTAGTAGTCAGGCATACTTTCCATCTGCACTGACTACTAAATTTCACCTTCCATCAAAAAAAGAATCCAGAATGGATTCTTTTTATTTTCTGAAAAATATTTTTTGACAATACACATAACTCATATAAACACCAAAGCTCTGCAAAATAAACAATGCCGGCATAATTACATTGTAATATGCCATATCTACTTGGAAGAGCTTTAGCAATACGTAGCCACTAATTAAAAATAAGAACAACATATATCCCTCATTTTGTTGTTTCTTAATAAGGAAGTGTAATAGAGCTATAGTCATAAACAATGTTACGGCTATATAAATCAGTTTTTCACATTTGAAAAGAATAGAATTTATCCCCTCATCCGAAAACTGATTTATCATCGGTTCTAAAAGTTTAAATCTTTCTCCCTCAATCTCTTTTAACTTTTGATCAATATGCTCTGTTACACTTTGATTTTTTGATATTTTTTCCTCATGTTTCGTTTTTCCAATTAAGACAGATTGAACATATGTCTCATTCGCAATCGTATATTGTGATAATCCCATTGTCTTAATTCCATAATTCACACCAAAATGAGCGCTATAAAATAGAATAAGTATCCCTATCATCTTTAGTAACACTTTTTTTTTCGTTGCTGATTGAAATACTTCAATTAATAATACATATACCGTGATAAAAATAGGAAGAAATAATCCCATTGGGAAAATCATATTACTAAATGCAAATAAAATCGCTGAAAACACCCACATATAAGGATGATCTAATCCTTTATATAAAAGTATGTAACAAGCAAAATAAAATAAAAATATTGCAAGTGACTCAGGAGTTAATACGGAACTCATGAATATATTTGGAATATACAGAGCATAAAAGATAGAAGCAATACGACCGCATTCTTCTCCAAAAACCATTCCCGCAATACGATAAATAAATAATGCTGTTCCTGTGCAAAATAGCACATTAAATAGTTGTAAAGCGAATAATGAATCACCAAATATACGAATAATTACCGACTCATATATAATAAAAGGTAAATGAGTTACAGTCCCTATATTATTACCAATTGCAATCTGCTTTGCAGACTCATACATCACTTTCATATCACCAATTATTGGAGCATCTACAAATAACAGCATACTAAGCCTCACAACTATAGATATACTTATAAGAAAAATAAGAAATTGTTTATCTGTAAAACGATATTGTAGAATTGATGCCACTAACAAAATGAGTATGACGAAAATTGCTAATATGATTGTTACACTTGTTGTACTTCCTCCAAAAAATTGCTTACTTGTCTCAAATGCTGCCCAACAACTATAAACCAAAAATGCGAGCATCGCACCGATTGTAATTTTATTGAAGAAAGATGAAAAATTTGTTTGTATATGATTCATATGTCCATTGCACCTCTATTTCCATTCATAACAAAACGATTCTATCATGAATGGGTACACGGCTGATAGGGAATTTCTATGACAAATACATAGTCATTACTTTTTACTTGCAATGTAAGCGAATCCTCTTTTACACTACATTTTAGATAAAATAAATTTTCTTTCAGTTACATGAATACAAATACAGAAGTTTAAATAATCCTCTTTTGGAATACACTTTACTTCATTAAATATCTAATATGAGTAATCTGCTTACACATATTATTCTGATTGAAAACAGACTATAGGGGCTGAATATATGGAAAAGAAATTCATGCGAGAATCTAAAGCAATTAAGACAACACGTGTTTTTCCTAACGATTTAAATAATCACCAAACACTTTTTGGAGGGAAATTATTAGCAGAAATTGATAGTATTGCTTCAATTGCGGCTGCAAGACATAGTCGTAAACATTGCGTAACAGCATCTATTGATTCAGTTGATTTTTTAACTCCAATTCACCAAGCTGATTCTGTTTGTTATGAAGCATTTGTATGTTATACAGGGAAATCTTCAATGGAAGTTTTCGTAAAAGTAATCGCAGAAAACTTATTAGCAGGCGAGCGTAGAATTGCCGCTACTTGCTTCATTACATTTGTAGCAATAAAAGATGGAAAACCTTCGTCCGTACCACAAGTACTCCCTGAAACTCAGGAAGAACATTGGTTACACACAACCGGTTTAGAACGCGCGGAAAACCGAAAAAAAGGACGTTTAAAAAGTAAAGAGATGGCTGAAGTTTTAACTTTAAGTAAGCCTTGGAATATTTAACATAATCTTCTCATCATACATGCACAGGTCCTTCCTTGCATGTATTTTTTATTATAAAAAATACTATCGCTTGCTTCATCAATGCGGAATGGATAGCGCTTCATTAAAAGATATATAAATAATAGTATTGGATATAAAGCAAATTGTAGGCGTAAGTACAATGCTAAAAAGTAGAAAATGTTTCGTTTTATGAGTATCAGCTAATTTTAAACTCCAATATAATAATCTCAATGAAAAAGAATAGAAACTGTCCTTCTGTTAAAGTTAAATTTTCCAAAACAATCTCTGGAGGATATACAGCTAATAAGAAAGTACCTATTAATCCTGCAGCGGGATTCAATAAATAAGTACCAATCTTATAAGTTAGTAAAATAATAAGTACCCCTAATAGGATAATAATTAATTTAGCTACAAAAAGGCCTTTATTGCCATTTACAAAAAAGTAAAATACAGTAACTAAAAACACTGGAAAACCTGGCATAATATGAATAGGTGGTTTATCCAGCTCATGATATATTAACATTCCTGTTTCCAATAAAATAGTTGCCGTTTTTTGATAACCTATATCATCGCTAGCTAGAGTCAAATCTGCACCATGTGTTTGTAAAGTTGCAAAACGAAGCGCAAATCGCCTTAACATTTCATATTTCCCCTTAAAATACATAATTTCCAAATTGCATTTCTATATTTTTACAAGAAAATATATTCTATAATAAATACTTTTTATACAAAGTACAATAATAGAAAGTTGATTTACAAAGTTTATATGCGTTAAACTGATACAGATGTTCTTGTAATCTTCTTCCTTTCAAAAGGCTTGTATATATGGTGCAAGACATAAAAAATTTGAGGAGATAAAAATTCTATGATGGAACAAAAACAACTTGTTTCTGTTGTCATACCTCTGTATAACACAGAAAAATATATTGAAGAAACAATGCAGTCAATACTGGATCAAACATATAAAAACATTGAAATTGTAATTGTAGATGATGGAAGTAAAGATCAATCACCTTCTATCGTAAAAAATCTTGCAGAAAAATATCCGGGGCAAGTAAAATACGTTCACCAAAAAAACCAAGGCGTTTCAGTAGCTCGTAATACAGGGATTGAAAATGCTAGCGGGGAATACGTCGCTTTCCTTGATAGTGATGACTTATGGCATCCAACTAAAATTGAGAAACAAATCGAGAGTATGCATAAAAACAACATGGATGCGTGCTATTGTGGTTATATGAATTTCTACGAAGAAACAGGCGAAAAGGTTGAGCATACAACAAACTTTATTAAAGGTGATATGGCAAAAGCATTCTTAACACACCAAGTTGTTGCTCAAACAAGTACTTGGATTTTCAAACGCTCTATCGCAATGAATCATAATATCCGTTTTACACCAGGATGTAGCTGGGGAGAAGACTTGGAGTTTTTATTTAAACTAATGAGTGTGACAAATGTATGCTATGTCGATGAATATTTAACATATTATAGAATCTTATCCGAAGGAAATCTTTCTTCTAAATATAAAGATTACGAATTAAAAACAACTAAAGAACTAGAAGTATTCAATCGTATGAAAGACTGGGTACATAATAAATCTCAAGACTTCATTACGAAAGACCCTCAGTCACTTATTGAGATTCTTGAGACTTATTTATTCCCTTATACGGTTATCAATAATGCTTGTATATACATTAAAGAAAACTCTCAATTAAATAATGCCCAAGTCCAATTAATCAAAAAAGATATAAAGAAATATTGCCGTAAAATCTATTCAAAAAATGGAAAGCGTAGTAAAAAACTATATGCAATGCTTTGGTTTGTGCGAATTAAATTTCTGTTTTCTTAAACTGAAAATATAGTACTCATCTCTCTTTCCGTAAACAAATCAAATTTACAAATAGGACAAACGAAAAAGGTCCTAAAGAATAGAAAGGTTTTTTCTCATGAAAACAAATAAGATTCTTAAAAATGCCTCCTACCTATTTGTAGGAAATATTACTGTTCGATTTGTACTTGCTATCGCGACGATTCTCTTCGCAAGATACGTTTCTCCCAGTGAGTATGGGATGTTTACAACTGCATTAGCTGTTTCCGCTGTTATTTGTTATTTCACAGATGCAGGTTTGACACATACGTTTATGCGTGAAGGAACGAGAAAGGATGCAAATATTAGCGTACTAATCAGTAGTTATTTACGCATTCGTTTCGTATTAGCTGTCGTAATTTCTGTACTCTTCGCTATTTTTGCTCAGTTCTTCTATACTGATGCCTACTTACGCGCCATGGTATATTGGGTTGTACTACCAACAATGTTTGGAGCAACTTTACAAGGTGTTGGAATGGCTTACTTCCAAGTAACAGAACGTATGCAATTTACAGCGATTATTTCTGTACTACAAGGTGTAACAGCCGCAGCTGCGCTTCTACTAGGAATGTCGTTGAAATGGTCACTTATGACGGTCGCTGCTATGTATGGGATATCTAGTCTTGTAACAGGAGTCATCGCCTTCATAATGGTACTCCGCCATACGACAGTTCATAAGGGCTGGGACAAAGGGATTTTAGATCAACTGCTGATTTTCACAATCAATGGCATTATTATTATGCTTTTACCGCAGTTAGGCCCTATTATATTAGAAAAAGTTTCGACGTATGAGCAAGTTGGATTCTTTGGAGCTGCATCGAAAATACCTGCAGTCCTTTATCAAATACCTGGTGTAATTGCAGCAGCCTTCTACCCAAAATTATTTACTTTTGGAAATGAAAAGAATATTGATGAACATAGAAAACTATCTCAGTTTGAATTAAAACTAATGTCTTTCTTAGGGATGGGAATCTCCATTCCATTTATCGCTGATCCAAGTTTTTGGATTGTTACTTTATTAGGCGAAGAGTATGCGCCAGCTGGTGATGCTCTTGCCATTTTAGCCTTTATGGTCATTTTACAATCTATTAACTATCCACTTGCTGATAATTTAACGACCATTGGTCAACAATGGAAACGTGCAACAACAATGGGAATCGGA
Organism: Bacillus sp. HMSC036E02; assembly: GCF_001836235.1. NCBI lineage: Bacteria > Bacillati > Bacillota > Bacilli > Caryophanales > Bacillaceae > Bacillus > Bacillus sp. HMSC036E02. The sequence continues at coordinate 135,600 of NZ_KV827880.1, forward strand.
CTAGCTGTTGCCATTATAAGTTACATCGTCTTAGGTAGTCAGTTCGGAATGATGGGAGCCGCTATTGCCGCTATCCTTACCGAGATTACGTTATTAATCGGATTCACTCTATTTGTTCGTAAAGGCTTCTCGTTACTATTTAAAGGGATTATATTCAATACCTTAGCCTTTATATTAAGCTATATTCTATACCGTACAATATTAATTACCTTACCGCCACTAATTGCTTTAACAATTACTGGTATATTATACGGTATTATCGGTCTTGCAATTGATCCACAAATACGAGGATTGATTTTAGGATTTATAAATAAAAAGCTGGCTCGAAAATAAATAAAAATAAAAACTTCAAATTAAATTTGAAGTTTTTATTTTTATCTTCTTCACTTAGAAAATGGGCTTTTTTTCAATCTATATCTTAAATTGACTTGCCTTTCTGGAATGATTATACTTGGAAACGAACAGCACTAGATGTAAAACACCTATTATTAAGGTAATTCATAGTTAATTTTTCATGTAAATATTAACTACAAACACCCTAAATTTACTATAAATTACACAAATAAACACTTTATTAATACTATTAAAAATCGACGATTCATACATAGTTTTTCTTCATCCTAAAAAGATAACCAGAGATGAAGAATGTGGCAATTGAATTTAAGGAGGCTTATTTATTTAATGACTTCAGAAGTAAATAAAAGAACATTTTTCACTAAAAGCACACTTATTATTATTCCATTATTAATAATATGTGCATTTGCTTTTCATTACTTTTTCCTAAAATCAGACAGTGTATTTTCTAGTACGGGAGATGCATTATCACAATTCAGTTTCTTTACATTCCTTTTACAACACGCATTTAAAGATGGAAATTTATTTTGGTCTTGGGATTATGGCTTAGGTGGAGATTTATTCGGAGAATTTAGTTATTACTATAGTACAGCACCATTTTTCTGGCTTACGCTTCTACTTCCTAAACTAAATTTTGACCAAATCTTTGAGCTGAAACTATATATGAGTGTTTTAAAAAGTACATTAGCTATGTTATTCATGTATGGTTCTTTACGTTATCACAATAAAACTATTTTTTCTTCTTTTATTTCTGCCATTATATATGGAGGATGTATAACTTTCATTCGCCATTCTTTATTATGGGATTTCATGGCAGATGCTATAGTGTTTTTACCTTTAGTAATATGGGGATTAGATAAATATATTTTAGAGCGAAAAAAAGGATTATTCCTGTTTGCAACAGCACTTATGCTTGCATCAAATTTCTATTTCGCTTTCATTACTAGTATTTTTATCTATATTTATGCCTTTTTCCAATATTTCGCTACACAGCAGAACAAAACAATTAAAACATTTATAATTTATTATATTAGAATTGCTTTTCTATATGTTTTATCACTAGGTTTATCTGCTGTTTGCTTTATACCATCTGTAAATGGTGTATTTAGTTCCGACCGACTCGCTACAAAATTTACTATACCGTTATTTTTTGAAGATACGTTTTATAAAAACTTAATGGAAAGTATCTTTTTCATTAATAATACAGAGGAGTATCAGCTTGCATTCCCTGTTTTCATCCTCTTCCTTATTACTAGCGCGCTTCTAATACGCAATAAACTTGTCACAAATAAATTACTCTTTACTGGGTTTATGTTAGTGCTATATATGCTTCCATATACGTATTCCGTATTTAATGGCTTTTCTGCCATGCAACACAGATGGTTTTACTTATTTGCATTTGTGGTTGCGCAAACTGTTGCCTACATTTTAGATTGGATGCTACTCCACAAAAAGAAGGTCAATTATTTAATAGGTCCTTTGCTAGCAACAGCATTATTTATTTACGCATTCTATAGAAAAGTAAATATAAACGCACAGCCACTACAAACGATTGATAACATTTTAATTTGCATTACTGTATTATCTATTATTACCATATTACTATGGCGCTATTTATCAAAAGTAGCCTTACAATGTTTCATTGTATTAAATGTACTCGTCAATGTAATATTTATTAATTACTTCTATTCAGATTTTGCTCTTAGTAAACATTTTAATCAAGCAGGCGTGACAAAAGAATCATTACACGGGCCAGGTCTTGATAATAAGGATGAAATTGACGCAATTCGTTATATACAAAATCAAGATAAAGATTTTTATCGAATTATCAATCCAAACAATAATTATAAAAATACGCCGATGTTGCAAGGTTATCATGGTACAAGTACTTATCAAAGCTTAGTCAATTATCATGTTCATGACTTTATGAAAAATAAGTATAATGTTTTCCAAGGATATGATAGCCCATCCATGTTCTTCCAGTTAGATAAACGATTATTCCTTGAGAACATGCTAGGGGTAAAATATTATATACTAAGTGAAGGTGCTAATAAAACCGAAATTCCTTATGGCTATACACATTTACAACAAGTAGGTCCTTACAACATTTATAAAAATGAATTTGCACTACCATTAGGCTATGTATACGAAGCTGGAATAAGTGATGAAGAATTTTCAAAACTTAATTTTGCCGAGAAAGATCAACTTTTATTAGATGCTGTAGTTGTAAATGATGTTGGAAGTCTCCCACTAAAACAATTTAATACAAAACAGCTAGATTCAAAACAAATTAAGATTAATCCAAATAAAATGAAGTGGGAAAATATAGAGAAAGAGAAAGATATACTCACTGTTCATGAAAATGGGCGTATAATAGTACCTATTGATAATAACGATATGTTAGGTGATCTTCTTGTTGAAATTAAAATTAGAAATATAAACAAGGAATCATTTGGGGTTACCGTGAATGACAAATCTATGATAAAAGGTAATGAGGATGGAGCTTATGCTTATCCTTTAGAAAGATTTGTTTACAACTTAGGAAAAGATGCGAAGCCAACCGAGCTAATCATCTCTATTCCTACTCCTGGTCAATATGAGTTGAAAGATTTACAAATCAACAGTACTAACTATCAGACTGTCCCGAAAAAAGTAAATACTATAAAAGAAAATAGTCTACAAAACATTTACTATGAAGGTAACTACTTAAAAGGTGATATTAATTCCACTAAAGATGGATTACTATATTTATCGGTACCATATAGTAAAGGATGGTCAATAAAAGTTGATGGTAAAGAAACGGAATTTATGAAGGCTAATTCCGCCTTTATTGGCGTTCCTATTTCCAAAGGGCAACATGTAGTTGAAATGAAATACGTCACACCTTATTTCAAAATGGGTCTCGTTATTTCTATCATTTCATTTATCATTTGCATCTCGCTTCTAGTTCTTGGAGATACGAAAAGATATTCAAAATTAAAAAATCGTTTTAAAAAAAGTTATTAAAATGAAGTGAAGTAAAAGTTGAAGATGATTGCTTCACTTTTACTTTATGCCCACTTTAAAATTACACCTAAGGAGGTCCTAACATGACCCTTTCAATAGTTGTACCATGCTACAATGAAGAAAAGGTGCTTCGATCCTTTTATTCAGAGACTTCTCTTGAAATTCATAAATTAACTACCGATTATGAATTTGTTTTTGTTAATGATGGTAGTAAAGATGATACTTTAAATATTTTACGTGATTTAGCTAGTTCAGATTCGTCAGTACACTACATATCATTTAGTCGAAACTTCGGAAAAGAAGCTGCAATGTTAGCTGGTTTAAAATATGCTACAGGCGATGCAATTGTTATTATGGATGCTGACTTACAACACCCTCCTACGTTAATAAAAGAACTGTTAGAAGGATATAACGACGGCTACGACCAAGTCATTGCAAAAAGAACAAGAACTGGTGATTCACCCGTTCGCTCTTTCGTCTCTCGTCTTTACTATAAAGTGATGAATAAATTTGTAGATATTGAATTAGTAGACGGTATTGGTGACTTTAGACTTTTAAGTCGAAGAGCAGTAGATTCTTTATTATCTTTAAGTGAATACAACCGATTTTCAAAAGGCTTATTTTCTTGGATCGGTTATAACGAATTAATCATTGAATATGAAAATGTATTACGTTCTGATGGAGAAAGTAAATGGACCTTCTCGAAATTATTAAATTACGGAATTGATGGTGTAATTTCATTTAATAATAAACCGTTACGTCTATCTATATATCTCGGATTACTAACAACCATTTTAGGACTTTTATACGTAATCACTACGTTCGTTCAAATCATCCTTGGTGGTGTGGAAGTTCCTGGTTACTTTACTCTCATTTCCGCTATACTATTTATTGGCGGTATTCAACTCATATTCCTAGGTGTTATTGGTGAATATATCGGTCGTATTTATTATGAAACAAAACGTAGACCGCATTTTATTGTAGCTGAAAAGAAAGTTAGTGAAGTTAAACAAAAGGCATAACCAAAAAGTTACTTCTGTAGGTAGAAGTAACTTTTTTATATACTAACATTTACAAACACTTCTTTTGAAAAAATATACATTTTGAAATGATGGCATTATATGAAAGAATTTAGTATCATGATTCAAGGTACTATTTCAAGTTGGACGGAGGATACTATGAGCTTATTAACAGTTGAAAAATTAGGACATACATTTGGTGATCGTACATTATTTAAAGATGTATCTATGCGATTATTAGCAGGTGAGCACGTTGGATTAGTTGGTGCAAACGGTGTTGGTAAATCAACATTCATGAATATCATTACTGGTCAGCTTATTCATGACCAAGGTCGTGTAGAATGGACACCGGGCACACATTACGGCTACTTAGATCAGCATACTGTTTTAACGCCTGGACGTACAATCCGTGACGTACTAGCGGATGCATTTTTACCGTTATTCGAAAAGGAAAAAGCTTTAAATGAAGTTACAGAAAAAATGGGAACTGCTACACCAGAAGAACTAGAAGAACTTCTTGAACAAATGGCAGAAATACAAGATGCACTTGAAGCAGGTGGTTTCTATTTACTAGATATGAAAATTGAAGAGGCTGCACGTGGTCTTGGAATTGATGCAATTGGTTTAGATCGTGATGTTTCAGCACTAAGTGGTGGACAACGTACAAAGGTATTGCTTGCAAAGCTATTACTTGAACAGCCAGAAGTGTTATTGCTTGATGAACCTACTAACTATTTAGACGTTGAACATATTCATTGGTTAACAAATTATTTAAAAGAATACCCACATGCATTCTTATTAATTTCTCATGATACGGAATTTATGAACAAATGTGTTGATGTTATTTTCCATCTAGAATTCACAAAAATGACACGCTATACAGCGACATATGAAAAATTCCTAGAACTAGCAGAAATCAATAAAAATCAACATATAAACGCTTATGAAAAGCAGCGCGAGTTTATCAAAAAGCAAGAAGACTTCATTGCAAAAAACAAGGCTCGTTATTCAACGACAGGTCGTGCAAAGAGTCGTCAAAAGCAACTTGATCGCATGGAACTTATTGATCGCCCAGAAACAGCAATTAAACCTGAATTCTCATTTAAAGAAAGTCGCGCAAGTAGTCGCTTCGTCTTTGAAGGTGAAAATGTAGAAATCGGATATACACATCCGCTACTACCAAAGCTATCAATGACGATCGAACGTGGTGAAAAAATTGCTATTGTTGGATGTAACGGTGTTGGTAAATCAACGTTACTAAAAACAATCTTAGGTAAAATTAAACCTTTAAGCGGTAAAACAAGTCTTGGGGACTTCTTAGAGCCTGCATACTTTGAACAAGAAGTTAAAGCTGACAATATAACACCAATTGATGATGTATGGAATACATTCCCTGGTTTAGACCAGCATCAAATTCGTGCGATGTTAGCAAAATGCGGTTTAAAAAATGAACATATTTCTCGCCCATTAAGTCAATTAAGTGGTGGAGAACAAGCAAAAGTTCGTTTATGTAAGCTAATGGGTGAGGAAAGTAACTGGTTACTATTTGATGAGCCGACAAACCATCTTGATGTTACAGCAAAAGCGGAACTTAAGAAGGCTATGAAAGCATATAAAGGAACAATCCTCCTTGTATGTCACGAACCGGACTTCTATGAAGATTGGATCACAAAAGTTTGGGATGTCGAAGAATGGTCTCAAAATAGTAAGTAGTCTTTAAGTAAAAACTCCTTGTGTAGACAAGGAGTTTTTACTTGTTTTTATTAAGAATTTTTTATATTGTAGTATCCTATAAGGCGTAATCGAAATTCTTTTAATTCCGGATACGCCTCTAAATTTGCTAACATACCTCTAATTACCGGAATTCTTGGATTAAGCAATCGTATTTCTGCCTCTAAAACATCTAACGTTACTAGCAACTCATCATCCTCTAATTGATCAGCTAAAGTGCGCTTAAATACAATAATCTCCTTTAAAAAATGTTCTTTAACTTGTTCCTTAATGAGCTCTGATTTACAAAGAAATTCTCCAAGCTTTTCTTCATGTAAAATAGGTTCTTCCGAAGATTCTACTAAGCCATCTACTAAATGATCTACTCTTTTTAAAATAAAAGCAGCGACATACGATAAATCAATTTCTGGTGCTTGTAAAATAATTAACTCTAAATAACCACGGCATATGCCTTCTACTATAATTACTAAATCCAATAAATATGGCATAATCTTTTCACCATAAATGGACAATAAACTATTCCGATAAAATGCATGAGACTCTAACTTCATCCGCATCATAAATTCTTCTACTTCTTTATTAAACGGAATTGCATTTTCTCTCGCATGCATAATAATAAATTCTTTATGTTTTTGTATATCATTAAACTGACAATGTAATTGTTTTGCAAATTTTTCACGTGGTAATAAAGACTCTTGTTCAATATCCAGCATTTTCTTTTGGATTTTGTCATAATAATATCGAAGTGTCGCTAATAAAAGCTCATCTTTCGATTTAAAATATAAGTAAAAAGCTCCCTTAGATATACCACTAGCTGTCACAATTTCCTGCACTGATGTCGCATTTACACCCTTAGTAGCAAATAACTTCATAGCCGATTCTATAATTAAACGCTCTTTTTCTTTCATATCTTCTCTCCTAAATTTAATCTCGCATCTTATTATAAATGTATTATACCATCCCTTTTTATTGACGATTGACCGAACGGTCAGTTATATTATGTATTAGACTGACCAGTTGGTCAATATAATACAAAGGGAGCGCAAACATGAACAAAATCATCAATTTCTCGTTAAAAAATAAGTTCGCAGTTTGGCTACTAACCATTATTGTTACTATTGCGGGGATCTACTCTGGACTCAATATGAAGCTGGAAACAATTCCTGATATTACAACACCGATTGTGACAGTAACTACGGTCTATCCTGGTGCTACACCAGAAGAAGTAGCTGATAAAGTTTCAAAGCCGATGGAAGAACAACTACAAAATTTAAGCGGTGTTAACGTTGTGAGTTCATCATCTTTTCAAAACGCATCTTCTATTCAAGTAGAATACGATTTTGACAAAAATATGGAAAAAGCAGAAACAGAAATTAAAGAAGCTCTCACAAATGTAAAACTCCCAGAAGGTGTTAAAGATCCTAAAGTTTCACGAGTAAACTTCAATGCTTTTCCCGTTATTTCGTTAAGCGTAGCAAGCAAGAATGAATCTTTAGCTACTTTAACTGAAAATGTAGAAAAAAATGTTGTACCGGGATTAAAAGGACTTGATGGTGTTGCATCTGTTCAAATTGCTGGTCAACAAGTAGATGAAGTACAGCTTGTCTTCAAGAAAGATAAAATGAAAGAACTAGGACTAAGTGAAGATACTGTAAAAAATGTGATTAAAGGATCGGATGTATCTTTACCACTTGGCTTATACACATTTAAAGACACGGAAAAATCAGTTGTTGTAGATGGCAATATTACAACGATTAAAGCATTAAAAGAACTTAAAATCCCAGCTATCCCTTCCTCACCTAACGGTCAAGGTAGTCAAAATGCTGGCGCTGGTGCGCAAACGCCACAAATGAATCCAGCCGCTATGAACGGGATTCCAACAGTTACATTAGATGAAATTGCTGACATTAAAGAAGTTGGGAAAGCAGAATCCATTTCTCGAACAAATGGAAAAGAAGCAATTGGAATTCAAATTGTGAAGGCCTCTGATGCAAATACAGTTGATGTTGTAAATGCAGTAAAAGATAAAGTAAAAGAACTTGAGAAAAAGTATAAAGACTTAGAGATTATTTCAACATTCGATCAAGGTGCACCTATTGAAAAATCAGTAGAAACAATGCTGAGCAAAGCAATTTTCGGTGCTATCTTTGCGATCGTTATTATTATGCTGTTCCTACGAAATATTCGAACAACGTTAATCTCTGTCGTTTCAATACCACTTTCTTTATTAATTGCTGTTTTAGTCATAAAGCAAATGGATATTACGCTTAACATTATGACACTTGGAGCAATGACCGTTGCTATAGGCCGCGTTGTCGATGACTCAATTGTTGTTATTGAAAATATTTACCGACGTATGTCGTTATCAGAAGAGAAATTGCGCGGAAAAGATTTAATTCGTGAAGCTACGAAAGAAATGTTTATCCCAATTATGTCTTCTACCATCGTAACAATTGCTGTATTTTTACCACTTGGACTAGTAAAAGGTATGATTGGTGAAATGTTCTTACCATTCGCCTTAACTATCGTCTTCGCTTTATTAGCATCATTACTAGTAGCAGTTACAATCGTACCGATGCTAGCTCATTCCTTATTTAAGAAAGAGAGCATGAGGGAAAAAGAAGTACATCATGAAGAAAAACCAAGTAAATTAGCAAATGGGTATAAACGCATACTTGCATGGGCTTTAAATCACAAAATTATTACATCAAGTATCGCTGTCCTTCTATTAGTTGGTAGTCTTGCACTTGTACCAGTTATCGGTGTAAGTTTCTTACCTTCTGAAGAAGAAAAAATGATTATCGCAACATACAACCCTGAACCAGGTCAAACGTTAGAAGACGTTGAAAAAATTGCAACAAAAGCTGAGAAGCACTTCCAAAATAATAAAGACGTCAAAACAATTCAATTCTCATTAGGTGGCGAAAACCCAATGAGTCCTGGTCAATCAAACCAAGCAATGTTCTTCGTGCAATATGATAACGACACGAAAAACTTTGAAAAAGAGAAAGAACAAGTCGTTAAAGATTTACAGAAGATGTCTGGCAAAGGTGAATGGAAAAACCAAGACTTCGGAGCAAGTGGCGGTAGTAACGAAATTAAACTATACGTTTACGGAGATAGCTCAGAAGACATTAAGCCTGTTGTAAAAAATATTCAAAATATCATGAAGAAAAATAAAGACTTAAAAGATATAGATTCTAGTATTGCAAAAACATATGCAGAGTACACTTTAGTCGCAGATCAAGAAAAGCTGAGTAAAATGGGCTTAACGGCTGCTCAAATTGGAATGGGACTTTCTAATCAACATGATCGCCCTGTTCTGACAACAATTAAAAAAGACGGTAAAGATATCAATGTATATGTAGAAGCTGAAAAACAAAATTATGAAACAATCGATGACTTAACAAATCGTAAAATTACAACACCACTTGGTAATGAAGTGGCTGTGAAAGATGTTATGACTGTAAAAGAAGGTGAAACTTCGAATACAGTGAAACACCGCGATGGCCGTGTTTATGCAGAAGTAAGTGCAAAACTAACATCTGATGACGTTTCAAAAGCATCTGCCGCTGTTCAAAAAGAAGTAGATAAAATGGATCTTCCTTCTGGCGTAGATGTTTCTATGGGCGGCGTTACAAAAGATATTGAAGAATCATTTAAGCAACTTGGCTTAGCGATGTTAGCTGCGATTGCCATTGTATACTTCGTTCTTGTCGTTACATTTGGCGGTGCCCTTGCACCATTCGCAATTTTATTCTCGCTACCATTTACAATTATCGGAGCTCTTGTTGCCTTACTAATCTCCGGTGAAACATTAAGTGTGTCTGCAATGATTGGTGCGCTTATGTTAATCGGTATCGTTGTAACAAACGCAATCGTGCTTATCGACCGCGTTATTCATAAAGAAAATGAAGGACTATCAACACGTGAAGCTTTATTAGAAGCTGGTGCAACACGCCTTCGTCCAATTTTAATGACTGCAATTGCAACAATCGGTGCTCTTATCCCGCTTGCATTAGGATTTGAAGGTAGTGGCTTAATTTCTAAAGGACTTGGTGTAACGGTAATTGGTGGATTAACAAGTTCAACGTTATTAACACTTCTTATTGTTCCAATCGTTTATGAAGTATTAAGCAAATTTAAAAAGAAAAAAACAAAATAACAAAAAATAACCTCGCTAACTGCGAGGTTATTTTTTATTTCCAAACAAGATTAGGAAATCACCATAGCCTTCTTTCTCTAATTCCTCTTTTGGAATAAATCGAAGAGCTGCGGAATTAATACAGTAACGAAGGCCATTTGGTCCTGGACCGTCTGGAAATACGTGCCCAAGATGTGAGTCTCCTTCTTTACTTCTCACTTCTGTACGTGTCATATTATGACTCACATCCATCTTTTCTTTCACACTTGCTGACATAACTGGTTTTGTAAAACTAGGCCATCCACATCCACTATCAAATTTGTCTAGAGAAGTAAATAGCGGCTCACCTGAAACGATGTCTACATAAAGACCTTCCTCTTTATGGTTCCAATACTCATTTCGAAATGGTGGTTCTGTACCATTTTCCTGCGTTACATAAAACTGCATCTCATTGAGTTTTTCTTTTAAATGAGCATTATCCTTTGGCCAATGTTGCTTAATAAAAGCATCTCGTCCTGAGCCTTTACGATATAACTCATAGCGGAATGTGTTTTTCTTATGATATCCTTGGTGATATTCTTCAGCTGGATAAAATGTAGCTGCTGGTAGTATTTTTGTCGCAATTGGTTTTGAAAAGCGCCCACTCTGCTCAAGTTCTTCTTTTGAGGCTTCTGCTTTTTTACGTTGTTCTTCATTATGATAAAAAATCACTGTTTCATAAGACTGTCCGCGGTCGTGGAATTGTCCTCCAATATCGGTCGGATCAATTTGTCTCCAATATATATTTAACAATTCCTCATACGACATTTTATTTGCATCAAATGTAATTTGTACCGCTTCATAATGTCCTGTTGTTTCTGAGCACACTTCTTTATACGTTGGGTCCTCTTTATGACCGCCTGTATAACCTGAAATAACCTGTATAATGCCCTCCATCTCTTCAAATGGAGAAACCATACACCAGAAACACCCTCCAGCAAATGTAGCTAACTCTACCTTTTCATTTACAGCCATTCTTTCACCCCTATTCTATGTTCTTCTTACAGTATGGCATAAGGAACATCATGTTATAAAAGAAAAAGCATCGAACATCGATGCTTTTTCTTACTTCACTTTATTTTTTCCAACATCCTTCTCCATTTCATCACTTGTCACGTCTAAAACATCTAGTAAGAAAATGAAGATTGGAATACCGATAATCAGTCCCCATACACCTAAGAAGTGCTCTGAGAAAATTAATACCATAAAAGTATAGAAAATCGGTAAATTTGTTTTTTGCGACATAAACTTCGGATTTAATACGTAACTTTCAAGCGCATGAATCACTGTTACGATAACTAAAATATAAACAACGTACATAATACCGCCAATATTGTAAGCAATCATACAAAGTGGGAATAACGAAATGATAACCCCCGCTACTGGAATTAATCCAAGCAAGAAAATCATTAATGCTAAACCTAATAATTGCGGGAATCCTAATATCCATAATGCGATAACTGAAAGAACACAGTTAACAACAGCAATTAAAAATTGTGCTTCGATTACCTTTCCAAATGAACGTGCAAATTTCTTTCCGAAGTACTCAATTTCAGTATAGAAAATTGCAAGCCTGCTTTCTTTAAACTTTGCAGTAAAACCAACAATACGAGATTTTTCTAATAAGAAAAACAAACTCAAAATTAAAGAAAGTAAAACCTGAAGGCCAAATTTACCAACATTCGTAATCGATTTATACAAAATGTCTACGCCTTGTCCTACATATTTAGAAAGCTCCATATGATTGACAGCATTAACTGCATACTTAATTAGTTCACTATCTGGTGGGTTTCTTAAAAATACATTGAATTGGTAAATCAGTTGTGAAATTTGTATCGTCAATACTGGTAAATATTTAAATAGCGTAATAGCAATTCCACCAATTAACATTACATATAGAAATGCTATAATAATTTTTCGATTAATAGGCATGAAATGATCTAATTTGCGGGAAATAAACTTTTGGAATCGATCCATTAAATACGTGAGAATAAACGTAATTAATATTAAATTCAACATACTTTGCAGCCCGTATAACACGAGAGCAAGTATTACTAATACGAGTAACCTCTGAAATCCTTTACTTTGAAACAGGTTTTTTATTTGCATAATCGACGAATACTCTCTCCTGTCCTATAAACTAAAACGTTACTAAGTAGATTTCTCTCTCTTTTCTACTTTTAATTATTCATTCATATTAAGATTTTTATAAACTCATTATATGCCTACCTTAACAGGTATACAGTAGCTTACTTCTTATTTTACAATACAATGACCTAATTCAAAACGTATTCTACATAGTATTAATGAAGATTTAAGGAAACTTACATTTTTTTAAATAGGTCTTACCACTACTGTAACATAAAAAGCAAGCTATCAGTAGAAATCTGTCCTACAAATAGCTTGCTTTTCTTGTTTTTTAAGTAAGTTTTACTATCCAATGAATGGTATGAACATTGGGATGACAACTACTGTTACAACCCCAACTACCGTTACAGCAATACTTGCCATTGCTGCCTCTACCTCACCCATTTCAATTCCTACCGCAACTCCTAATGCATGACCCGCTGTTCCAAGCGCTAAACCTTTTGCAATCGGATGTTTCACTCTAAATGTTTTTAAGAATAATGCTCCTAATGCGTATACGATAACTGCGTTGAAAATAACTGCAAACGATGTAATTGCTGGAATACCACCAATACTTTCTGAAATTGGTAACGCAATTGCTGTTGTTGCTGCTTGTGGTAGCATTGAATTCATTACTGCTGTATCTAAACCGATTGCTTTTGCAACAATGAACACGACAATTACTGAGCAAATAGATCCAACCACGATAGCTGATAAAATTTGCCACCAATATTTTTTCAACTTATCAACTTGTTTATAGAGTGGGATAGCAAATGCAATGGTTGCTGGCTCTAAGAAGAAACTAATCATTTTTCCGCCAGTATTATATTCTTCAAAAGTAAAGTTACCTACCTTTAGAAAGACAATCCCTAATACCATCGCTACGAATAATGGCGTAAATAGGAAGAACCCTTTTGAATGCTTGAATAATAATGTTCCGATTCCGTATGCGATTAATGAAACGACGATTCCGAAATATGGAGACATTGTGCTTGCCATGTTCATTACCTCCTAACAATATATAAATGCAATGGTTACGCAACCTTTCCGTGCTTGCGTCCTTTATTTACTACTTTCAATTCTTTTGTATCTTCTGTTTCTTTTTCATCTTTTCCTAAAATAAATTGTGCAAATAACCCTGTTACAGCGAGTAAAATAACTGTTGCTACAACAATTACAGTTAAAATTTGTACAAAGTATTGCCCCATTACACCAAGAGAATTAATAACTGAAATACCTGATGGGACGAATAAGAATCCAATAATACCTGTTAAAGCTGTTCCGAGTGATTCAACTTGCTCCAATTTAATAACTTTTAAACATAATAGACTAAATAAAATAACTAACCCAATTACCGATGAAGGCATTGGAATTGGTAAATGTGTTGCAATAATATTAGAAATTAACATAATAGCTGAGAATATGAATGCTTGTGATAAGAAACTATATACTTTTTTCGTACTCATTTTGGCCACCTCTTTCGATTTGGTACCTTTATTGTATAGGATACAAACGTATAAGTAAGCGTTTACATAACAGAACGTCAAATATACAGAATCAGTTACAAATATAAAAGGATGAAATACAAAAGCTGCTTCTTAAATACGAAGCAGCTTCTTGAGTTCTTTTGCATATGTACGGCTAACAGGTACTTTCGATCCTTCTTTCATGATTAAATTATAAGTAGAATTAAACCATGGCTGAATTTCAGTAATATGATTAATATTCGCAATAAAGCTACGGTGTACGCGCATGAAGCTTGCTTGTGGTAACTTCTTCTCTAAAATTACAAGTGTATCATGTGTTACATACGTTTCCCTCATTGTTTTTACTGTGACTTTCCCATCTACAAGCCCTACATATATAATATCTTCAATATTCACAAGTACGATTGATTCTTCAATTGGTAATGCTAATTTATGCATCTCTGCTGTTACATCTGTCCCCTTTATTTCGTGCTTCGTTTCTATTTGCGCTTGTTTTTGTTTTTTATACTTCTTTAATGTCTGCACAATACGCTCTTCATCAAATGGTTTTAAAATGTAGTCTAACGCATCTACTTCAAATGCTTGCAGCGCATATTGATCATAGGCAGTAGCAAATACAATTGCAGGTGGATTTTTCATCTTCTTTAATATATTCGCGATTTCAAATCCGTTATCATCGGATAATTGAATATCTAAAAACACAATATCTGGTCTACTTTGCATTAGTTCTTCTAATGCGTCTTCCACACAATCAGCCTCACCAATTATCTCAACTTCTTTCGTTCTCTCTAATAAATACTTTAGTTCATCACGTGCTAACATTTCATCGTCAACTACTAGTACTTTTAACAATCTGCTCTTCCTCCCCTACTTTTTTTGGAATAACAAAAGTAATCTCTGTCCCCTCATTTAATTCACTTTCGATATGAAGCATCGTTTCTTTTCCAAATAATCCAATAAGACGTTCATTAATATTATATAAAGCTGTTCCAGTCCCTTTCTTTGACGAAACTACCATCTTTCCTAATTGTTCTAAACGTTCTTCCTCAATTCCCTGTCCATTATCTTTTACTTCAAAGTGAACCATACCCTCTTTTTCAAAAACATGCACTTCCACTTCGCATACTGGTTGCTTCTTCGGAAAAGCATGTCGCAATGCATTTTCAACCAATAGTTGAAGAACAAATGGTGGTACTAAAGTTGTCTTTAGCTCATCCTGAATATACATCTTTACCTCATACTTATTTGGGAACCTTGCTTGTTCTAGTGATAAGTATGCCTGTACATGGTTTAATTCTTGTTCTAGTGGAATCAATAACTGACGTGCCCCTTGCAAATTACAACGGAAATATACGCTAAGCTGTAATAATAACTTCCTTGCTTTTTCTACATCTGTTCGGCATAAAGCTGATACTGTATTAATCGCATTAAATAAAAAGTGTGGGTTAATTTGCGCTTGTAATGCTTTTATCTCCGCATCTTGAAGTAATTTACTTTGCAACTCAGCTTCTCCTAACTCTAACTGCGTGGAGAATATTTTTGCTAACCCTTCTGCTAATTCCTCTTCCACACGACTTAACTGGTTAGGATTTTTGAAATAGAGTTTTAATGTCCCTATCGTATTTCCATGCGAAGTTAGTGGAATTACAATCGCCGCTTGCAAAGGGCAGCCTTCATGTTGACAATTAATAACCTCACGTGATTTCGCTTTCATTATTTTCCCTGTGTTTAACACTTCTTTCGACAAACCGGTTATTAAACTATGTGAAGGAATATGGTGATCTGATGCTAATCCAACATGAGCTAATATTTTCTCTGTATCTGTTAAGGATACCGCATCTGTTCCTGTAAAACGGTGAATAATTTGTGCCACATGCTTACATGATTCTTCTGTTAAGCCTTGGCGGAAATACGGTAACGTTTTATCTGCAATACGTAATACTTTATGAGTCTGAAGTGCCTTTGCATTCTCCTCCTGACGCAAAATAGCTTGTATCATAGAAAGTAAAATAAAACTTCCAAAACTATTTACAAGAATCATTGGTATCGCTATTGTTTTCACAACGCTAATTCCATCCTCTATAATTAATAAAATCATAAGCATTTCTAAAGATACGATAAAAACACTTAAAACTGCTGAAAATTTAGGAGTAATTGTACGATTATATTTTTTGAAAATATATCCGATATAACCAGTTATAATCCCAGCTAAAATAGAAGAGATTGCGCAGCTTAGCGCTGTCGTACCACCAAGCATATAACGATGAATACCAGCAATAAATCCTACTCCAACCCCTACGATAGGGCCACCAAGTAAGCCGCTAATACCGACACCCATAATACGCGTATTCGCAATTGTACTTGACGAAGAAACACCTTGTAACCAGTTTTCATTCATAATCGTATTTCCTGCTATTTCAATCCCAGTGTAATTGCTTACAATTGTAAATACCGAAAAAATACAAATAAGCTTCAGCTTATCTACATAGCCATCCTGTTTATGAAGGAGGCGTCTGAAAGTTTTAATATGAGAGAGTAAAAATCCTAAAATAACTATAAGTCCGACTCGTTCAATCATCATGAGTACTAAATTTAGCATCTTTGATTCATTCCTTTTTATTTAGTTAGTTTTATTATGGGAAAATAATGAAGTCAGCGTCAAGAAGAACGAAATATTTTTTGAAATATTTTACACATAATAACTTCCTCTTTATTTGACAATACAATAGAAGAGTGCTAAAAATAAAGTAATATAATACAGTCCTTTAACCCAACCCCGTGAGGTTGAGAAGGAAGTCGGAATATAATATACGTATGTTCTTTTTGGGGGATACGTATGCTTTTTTGGCCTTCTCATCATATCAGGTGAGAAGGCCTTTTGTTATTCTTCCATAGCGACTGTAGAAAATAAGGAGGAGTAATAATGAACGTCACTACTGATGTACAACAAATAACAGAGGAGACGAAAGCGAAAAGATATAAAACATTATTTGGTTCTGCGCTAGGATATGCAGCAGAAGGTTTAGATATGTTGCTATTATCTTTCGTACTTGTCTATATTTTAAAAGAGTTTCACTTAAGTCCTGTTGAAGGTGGAAACTTAACATTAGCTACCACAATAGGGATGTTAATTGGTTCTTATTTATTTGGATTTATTGCTGATTTATTTGGCCGTATTCGTACAATGGCCTTCACAATCTTACTGTTTTCACTAGCAACCGCACTCATTTATTTCGCAACAGACTACTGGCAATTATTAATTCTGCGCTTTTTAGTTGGAATGGGGGTTGGTGGTGAATTCGGAATCGGAATGGCCATTGTAACAGAAACATGGTCTAAAGAAATGCGCGCTAAAGCGACATCTGTTGTTGCACTTGGATGGCAATTTGGTGTACTGGTTGCTTCACTCCTTCCAGCATTTATTGTCCCGCACTTTGGATGGAGAGCCGTTTTCTTATTTGGATTAATTCCAGCTTTACTAGCTGTCTATGTCCGTAAAAGTTTAAGTGAACCGAAAATATGGGAGCAAAAACAACGCTACAAAAAGGAACTGTTGCAAAAAGAAGCTACAGGTAAATTAACAACTACTGAAGCAGAACAACTAAAACATATAAAAAAATTCCCACTTCGAAAGTTATTTGCCAATAAAAAAGTAACAATTACAACAATCGGTCTCATTATTATGTCGTTTATCCAAAACTTCGGATATTACGGAATCTTCACATGGATGCCCACTATTTTAGCAAATAAATATAACTATACATTAGCAAAAGCAAGTGGCTGGATGTTCATTTCTACCATCGGTATGCTAATTGGAATTGCAATCTTTGGTATTCTAGCTGATAAAATTGGTCGCCGTAAAACTTTTGCAATCTATTATATTGGCGGTACAGTATACTGTCTCATTTACTTCTTCTTATTCACAGATTCAACATTATTATTATGGGGAAGTGCATTGCTTGGATTTTTTGCAAATGGAATGATGGGAGGATTTGGGGCAATTTTAGCTGAAAACTATCCTGCTGAAGCTCGCTCTACCGCTGAAAACTTTATTTTCGGTACAGGACGTGGGTTAGCTGGATTTGGGCCTGTTATTATTGGCTTACTCGCTACAGGTGGCAACCTACTTGGAGCATTGTCCTTGATTTTTATCATCTACCCAATCGGGTTAATTACAATGCTACTATGTGTACCAGAAACAAAGGGAAAAGTATTAGATTAAACGTAAAAGAGGAAGCATCTCATTTAAGATGCTTCCTCTTTTACGTTTTTATTTATTTTGATTTACTAGCCTTCTGAAATAAGAATGCAGTTTTATCTTCTTCTTTTACAATACCTTGTTTTAATGCTAATTCTCCCGCAACTTTAGGTGCTAACCATAGCATTGGGAATAACAAAATTGATACCGGAACTGCCGTCACCACGATAAACGATTGTAGCGCATTAATACTTCCTTCACCCATATATAAAAGAATTGCTGCAACTGCGCCCATAATAAGCGACCAAAAAATTCGCAAACTAATTCTAGGATCTCCGTCTCCAGTCACTGCCATTGAAATGGAATACGCCATTGAATCTCCTGTTGTCACTACAAATAAAATTGTTAATAAAAGAAATGCTGGTCCAATAATATTAGAAAGTGGCAATTGTCCTGTAATTGCAATCATAGCTGCCGGCATACCAGATTCACTTAATGCGTCCGAGATAGACCCAGGATTCATCAACTCATAAAACACGCCTGATCCACCTAATATAGTAAACCAAAACGTTGTAATAATAGGTGCGATAATTCCAATTGCAACGATGATTTCTCGAATCGTTCTCCCTCTTGAAATTCGACTCACTAAAATTGCCATCATTGGTCCGTATCCAATAAACCATCCCCAGAAAAAGATTGTCCAAGATCCTAACCAACTTGTATCACCACGGTATGTGCTCATCGGTATAAACTCATTTACATAAAATCCAAACGAAGAAACAAACGAATCAATAATAAATCCACCTGGCCCAAATAGTAATATGAATGCCATTAATACAATTGCTAATCTAACATTTAAATTACTTATAATTTGAATCCCTTTATCAATACCTGTTACTGCCGATATGGTAGACACGGCCACCACACAAACAATAATTGCTAATTGAGTAGTAAACACATCAGAAATTCCAAATAATTCTTGTAATCCATAACTTGCTTGTAAACCTAAAAATCCAATTGGGCCAATTGTACCTGCAGCTACTGCAATAATTGCAGCTGCATCAATTATCGTTCCAAGCAGGCTCTTTCTTAATTTTTCCCCAAAAATAGGATATAAAAGCGTTCGAGGTTTTAGCGGCATATCTTTATGATAATGTCCATACATCATAACTACCGCACTAATTGTACCTAAAATCGTCCATGCTAAAAATCCCCAATGCATATAACTTTGTGCTAAAGCAGGCATGACTGCTTCTTTCGTTCCAGCAGATATACCATCATGTATTGGTGGCACCGTCATCAAATGATACATTGGCTCTGCTGCTGCCCAAAAAACGCCACCTCCGGCAAGTAATGTAGACATAATAATAGCAAGCCATTTTGCCGTACTAATCTCAGGTTTTTCTAATCCTCCAAGCTTAACTCTCCCATATTTGGAGAACGCCATACACATCGCAACAATAAATGTACCTAATAATAAAACTTGCCAGAAGGCACCGAAATATTTAATTGAAAAAGCGAAACTTTTATTAATCGCACTCTCTACATAATCCTTGTTCAAAAAAACTGCAATTACAAATAATAAAAGTGAACCACCACTAATAATAAATACAGGCCAATCAGTTTTTCGACTCTTCATCCTCATTTACACTTCCTCCTTCCTCAGCAATCTAAAAAAACAACTTTATTATGTTTTATTGTTTAAAACCAAAACACAATAATTATATATGCATAACATTTTATTGACTTCCCACATACTTATGTTGTCCCTAAAAATATGCCAAATCCCTTATTAAAAAGAAAGAATCTCTTCCTCTTACATAAAAAAGCAAAACAAAAGACCTTATATTTCTATAAGGTCTTCGAAACAGAAATTTGATTATAACATAAGGAACTCCTTGGTTCAAAAAGCCTCTTCCAAAAATAACCGAGAGTAAAGGCTTCCATTTGCTACATAACAGTAATTTAAAAAAATTATATTTCACAGAAAAAACCTACACTAAATATCATTTATGAAAGAAATTTGGCTTCAAAATTTCATTCGGATACGGTTTATGATAAATGTGGGTGGTAGCTGGAGATAATGGTGGAATAAGCCATACCCAATTACCTGTTACAACACGACCACAAGCAGCTTCTTGCTTCTCAAATTGCTGAAATTGTTGTGCAGCAGTATGGTGATCAACAATACTAACTCCTTGTTTTTTGAAGGAGTGTAGTACGGCAATATTCAACTCAATTAGCGCCTTATCTTTCCATAAGGTACCGTTTCTGGATGTATCTAAATCCATCATCTCCGCAACAGCCGGAAGTAAATTATAACGATCATGATCTGCTAAGTTGCGCGCCCCAATTTCTGTTCCCATATACCATCCATTGAACGGAGCGGCTGTATAAGAAATACCGCCAATTTCTAAACGCATATCTGAAATCATTGGAACACCATACCATTTTACTCCAAGTGATGAAATAGGGTATTCTGGGTGTTCAATTGGCACTTCTTTTACTTCTTCTCTCGGAATTTCTTTATATATAGGCGCTTTTCCATCTATAGAAAACACAAGTGGCAATACATCGTAATTCGTACCTTCTCCTTGCCAACCAAGCTCCTGACAAAAGTCCGTAAATGTAGCGGAATGAGCATCACCAATCACTCCCGTTTCTGTTTTATATCCTGCATATCGAATCAATTGGTGATTATAAATTCTTATATTATTTTCCTCACCTTGATATTGTTTAAAAATCGTAATGGTTGGTTTAACTTTCCCGTCGTTCGTTGCATATTTAATATGATGAATTAATGCATTATATACACCCTCTTCATCATTTACTTCGCGCGCATCTAATATGTGCATCTTACTCCAAAATAGTCTCCCAATACATCTATTACTGTTACGCCATGCCATTCGTGAACCATGAACAAGTTCTTCAAATGTATGCTCATATGTCCCTGTCTTCTCTATCTCAATTTGAATTTCTTTTATACGTTCTTCTATCAATTGTTCTTTATGAAGCTCCTTATAACAAATCGTAATAAAATTACTTGCTTCCTCTATTAATTGTTTCGTTTTACTCATAAACAATCTCCTTCTATTTCAACAAAACCCTGCTACTTTACAGTATAAGCAAAAAGGATAGGAGTCACAAATGAAAGTGAGAGTGTTACTTTTATCGTAATATTTTTCAGAAAATTAATGGAATTACTATTGACTTATATGGAAAATGGGTGTATTTTTGACTCAGGTAAAGTATTTTTACCTAGACCAACTTTTTAAGTCGAAAGGAGGGAATGTTATGTCTTCATTTCAATTGCCAAAGCTTTCATATGACTATGATGAACTAGAGCCACATATTGATAGCAATACACTTGCCATTCATCATGGAAAGCACCATGCGACATACGTAAACAATTTAAATGCTACTTTAGAAAATTATACTGAATTACATAATAAATCTTTAGAAGAATTGCTATGTAATTTAGATGCTTTACCGAAGGAAATTGTTACAGCTGTACGAAATAACGGTGGTGGTCACTATTGTCATAGTCTTTTTTGGGAAGTGATGAGCCCACGAGGTGGCGGTGAGCCTAATGGAGACGTTGCAAAAGTAATTGATTATTATTTCAATACCTTTGACAACTTAAAAGATCAACTTTCCAAAGCAGCTATTAGTCGTTTTGGAAGTGGTTATGGATGGCTTGTTCTTGACGGTGAGGAACTCTCTGTTATGAGTACACCAAATCAAGATACGCCTTTGCAAGAAGGGAAAATCCCCTTACTCGTAATTGATGTATGGGAACATGCTTATTATTTAAAGTATCAAAATAGGCGCCCAGAGTTTGTTACCAACTGGTGGCATACAGTAAACTGGGACCAAGTAAACGAGAAGTATTTACAAGCAATTCAATCACAAAAACATTAGTCGTACGTATAAGGTAAATTTGGTAATGTAAAATCAGTATTGTCGAAATCCTCCAGAATCCCCCGGATTGCCACCGGGGGATTTATGATTACTTCATTGTATTTATATAATGTTTTAAAATATTTTTTATTTCTAGTTTCAGCTCTCGGAACAAAAATCCGAATTCACGAGCCTTTCCATTATGTAACGTACAGTTAGTTACCTCATTATAAGGAGCTATATTTCCCCCAGCTTTCTGAATGAGTGCTTTTATTCCTGTCTTCTCTTCTATGAAATGAATAATTTCTTCCATAGAAACTACTCCGTTACTACAGGCGTTAATTGGTCCTCTCACATTTGCCATTCCGCACCAAGCTAGAAACTCTCCTGCCTCTTTTTCATGTATAAATGACAAAGTTCCATCTACATGATCCACAACGATAGGTTTTTGGTTCACAATACATTCAACGTAAAATTGTAGCCTTTTCGTATAATCATTTTCTCCAATAACAACTGGAAAACGCACTGCAACGACTGGGAATGTTGCATGTTGAAATACAACGGCTTCAGCTAATCTCTTTCCTTCACCATAATTGAAGTCATTCCTATCTCCATACGCGATTGCATACTCGTACGGATTAAAGTCTTCTTCTGATAAGCTTAGGGCAGGTTCATAGACGGCCATTGAAGATGTCATAACATATTTCTTCGTTTTCCCTCGTAACACTTCACATATTACCTTCGCTGCATTCGAGCTATAGCATAAATTATCGTATACAATATCATAACTTTTATCTTCTAGACGCTCTGCTAGTTGTTTTTCATCTTCCCTATCTACAATAAGTCTTTTTACTCTACTGCCAAAAGAATCTTCCGTAATTCCTCTCGTCGCAATCGTTACATCGTGCCCCTCTTGCAAAAGTGCTTCTACTAAATGTTTACCAAAAAATCTTGTTCCCCCTAGCACCAATACTTTTTTCAACTTCATCATCCCCACTTTAGCAAATTGTAAAATACTACCTCTCTATTATAAGTGCTAACATATAAAAAGCATGGAATTCGTTTAACGATTCCATGCCTTTATACAGATAATATATTAACGTACTCGATATTTATAAATACAATAACAGAAGTATAAAATAGAAATTACAGATACATAAACCCATAATTCATATACGAATCCCTCTCCCCACACTCCCATAAAATAAAAGAGTGAAGGTAAAGTCAATGTTACCCATGATTGTACGAAGGCAATCCTTCCAAGATATTGATTAATGTTCTTCTTTTGTGTATTTAATACAAAGAATAAATACCAAAGTAATGCCCACATAAACCACGTTAACGCATTAACAACATCATGGAATTGAACAAATGAAACAACCATATAGAATAAGGCAATAATTGCTACCCAAATACAAAACCATCCTAGGCCACTACTATCCATTCCTTTTATAAAAGTAACACCTACATATAAATAAGTTAATCCAAATAAGAAAGTAGCCGCATATGAATACACTGTCCAATTGCTTTGGTCAGAAATCATAATCAAATAAAACGGAATAATAATTTGTAGTGCACCCACAAATAAATTAAAAACACCCGCACTTTTCATCTCTGCTTTCCCTAATATAACAAGACTATTTAAAAATAAAGCTGCCCCTGAAAGTAATAATCCTACATAACCCATATATATTCGTGTGAAAATCTTTACCTTTCACACTTTTAACCTCCCCACACTATAAAATGATACTTATATTATTTTTCTTCCCATTTAAAACTACATACATAATTTTTTATCTAAATAAGTCAGACCTCCTACCTCAAAAAAGGAGTGAACTTAAAACGCTTTCAATAATAAATAATCCTATCAAAACATGAACTAGGATTCCTTGATTATAAACGGACTCTAGCAATGATACAAGTGTTGGAATACATTTCAATAATACGCTTTCAATTCCCATAAAAAATTAATAAAATAATACATTACTCTATCTCATTCTACTACCTTCTAGCATAAGATATTGTAAAATCATATCATTTAAAACAGCGAACGTTCTTTTCTAGGTTCGCTAATAAACTTAGTAGAAAATGAATATAAAAAATGACCTCTTGCTTTTATGCAAAGGTCATTTTTTATATTCATCATTAAACTTCTAAATAGCCATTTTTATTATTTGATTGCCATTTCCAAGAGTCAGCACACATTTCTTCTAATCCGCGTGTTGCCTCCCAGCCTAATTCACGCTTTGCTTTCGATGCATCAGCAAAACATACTGCCACATCACCTGGGCGACGCTCTGTAATTTTATAAGGAACTTTCTTGCCCGAAACTTTTTCAAACGCTTCAACCATCTCTAGTACACTATAGCCCATGCCTGTGCCCAGGTTATAAGCATCTACTCCTGTTGTACTCAGTACTTTCTCAAGCGCCTTTACGTGACCATTTGCTAAGTCCACAACATGGATGTAATCACGGACTCCTGTTCCATCTTTCGTTGGATAGTCATTTCCGAATACGCTTAATTCTTTTAACTTACCTACCGCTACTTGCGTTACATATGGCATTAAGTTATTTGGGATTCCATTTGGATCTTCTCCGATACGCCCACTTTCGTGTGCACCAAATGGATTGAAATAGCGAAGTAATGCGATACTCCATTCTGCATCTGCAAATGCTACATCACGCATAATTTGCTCAATCATTAATTTCGTTTGACCATATGGATTTGTTGCACTTAATGGAAACTCCTCGGTAATCGGTGACGTTTCCGGGATACCATATACAGTTGCAGATGAACTAAAGATTATCTTCTTTACATTATGTTTCTGCATTACTTCACATAGCACTAACGTGCTTGTAATGTTGTTATGATAATATGTTAATGGAATCGCTACTGACTCCCCTACAGCTTTAAATCCTGCAAAGTGAATAACTGCTTCAATTGAATTTTCTTCAAAAATTGCGTCAAGCGCTTCGCGATTTAAAACATCTTCTTTATAAAACTTAAATTGTTTTCCTGTTATTTCTTTTACTCGATTTATAGATTCTACCGAGCTATTCGAAAGATTATCCACTACTATAACTTCGTAACCGCTATTTAGTAATTCTACACATGTATGACTACCAATATATCCTGCTCCACCTGTTACAAGTATTGCCATAATTATAGTCCTCCATATTTCATTCATTATAAACTTCTCAAAGTATATCACATATTTCTTATCCTATGTTTAACATGCGAACACAGAAACTTACATTTTATCCCATAATAATTTTATAACATATACGATTCTAATCAGGTAATAAAAAAATGCCACATAATTTTTATTATGTGGCATTTTTTTATTAAATTACGTAACAATATACACTTAGAAAATGCGCAAGACTACCTAATAATACAAAAACATGAAAAATTTCATGATGCCCCATATATTTAAACTCTAACCATTTTGGCTTTGTTCCATAAATAAATCCACCAATTGTATAAAAAATGCCACCAAGTACTAAGAAAATAATGCCTCCTGTACTTAAATTCTCAGCTAACGGTGCAAAGAATAAAACAATTAACCAACCCATCGTAATATAAATTGCTGTCGATAACCACCTTGGACAATTAAACCAAAACATTTTAAATACAATGCCACAAATCGCAGTTGCATAGACTAAACAAAATAATAGCAAACCACTTGCTGAATTTAATGTAATTAAGCAAAAGGGTGCATATGTACCTGCAATTAATATAAAAATCATAGAATGATCTAGCTTCCTAAAGAAGTATATAACACGTTCATTGGCCACAACACTATGATATACAGCTGACGCTGTATAAAGGACCATCATTCCAATACCAAACAAAATAACAGCTGTAATTGCAGCAAATGATGGCATCTTGATAGAAACTTTCACAAGCATAGCTAATAACGCAATAAATGATAATATCGCTCCACCTAAGTGAGTAAATGCATTAACTGGTTCCCTTACATAAGTATTCATAATAACACCCCTCATATAATTACATGTAGTTTTGATAACTACATGTAATTATATACACATTTCTTTTTAAGGTCAACATTTACAATTCATTTGTTTCGTAATACCATATTTAAAGATATATTAAACATTAAGTTCCACTAAGTTATAAAAGTGAGGGATTCTACGTGGAAAATATAAATGAATTACTTAAGACATTACATTTAGAAAAAAACATTAAACTTGAGGATATTCCAAATGTTGACTTATATGTAGACCAAGTTGTCCAACTATTTGAGAATACTTATGCAGATACAACGAGAACTGATGATGAAAAAGTATTAACAAAAACGATGATTAATAATTACGCAAAAGGGAAACTATTCATCCCTATCAAAAATAAAAAGTATTCAAAAGAGCATATGATTTTAATTAGCCTAATTTATCAATTAAAGGGAGCTCTCTCCATTAACGACATAAAAAGTTCATTAGAAACTATAAATGACTCCTTATTAAATGATGATTCATTCGAATTAAATACGTTATACAAAAATTATCTTGCTCTTACTGAAAGCAATGTCGAAAGCTTTAAACAAGACGTAAATAACCGTGTTACAGAAGTAAATGAGATTTCTTCCTTAGAAGATACAAAGCTAGAAAAATTTCTACTACTAACATCCTTCGTGACTATGAGTAATATGTATAGACGTTTAGCGGAGCAACTAGTGGATGATTTAAAAGAATCATAAATAAAAAACTATCCACCTATTAAAGTGGATAGTTTTTTATTTACTTAATTGCTTCATGAACTTTTAGTTGTTTCCCTTTAATCGTTGTAGTCTTCATGACTTTCAAGACAAGTGGTCCTTTTCCATTTAATATTTCAACATAAGAAACATTATCTTGTATCGTAATAATACCTATATCTTCTGCTGTAACACCTTTAATTTTAGCAATTGTACCGACGAAATCTACCGCCCTAATTTTCTTTTTCTTCCCGCCATTAAAGTACAGCTTCATAATGCCTTTGTTGATATCTGCATTTTTATCTTTCTTTATAATTGGTTTAGCATGTATCTTTTCTTCAAATGCAGCTTTCTCTTTCATAACTTCTTCTTTTGAAGGTCCAATTGCCTTTGGAATTTCAAATCCAATATACTCCTCAATCTCTTCTAAAAATCTATTTTCATATGGCGTTATAAATGTAATAGCTTTTCCACTATTTCCAGCTCGTCCCGTTCTTCCAGTACGATGTACGTAGCTTTCTTTTTCAAGTGGAATATCATAATTAATAACATGTGTAATATTATCAATATCAATTCCTCTCGCAGCTACATCTGTTGCTACTAAATAACGGAATTTTCCTTTTCTAAAATCATCCATGACTTCAAAACGATCTTCTTGTACCATACCACCATGTATTTTGTCACAAGGATAGTTAGCTCGTTTTAATTGTCTATATACATGATCTACATTTTCTTGTGTACGACAGAAAATAATACAGCTATCAGGATTCTCAATCGTTGTTACATCTTTAAGTAGTGAAAGCTTCTCGTCTTCTATCACCTCAAAAAGAGTATGTTCAATTTTATCCGTCGTAATCCCAGCTGCTTTAATTTCAATATGAATTGGTGAATTCATATATGTACGAGACAATTTCTCAACATCTTCTGGAAGTGTTGCTGAAAATAACATCGTCATTCTTTTTGTAGGTAATTCATCAATAATTGCCTCTACTTGATCGATAAAGCCCATATTTAGCATCTCATCTGCTTCATCAATAACTAAATACTTCAAACACTCTAAAGAAAGGGTACCCTTCTCAATATGATCCAACACACGACCAGGAGTACCAACTACAATATGTGTCTTTTGCTTTAATTCTAATTTTTGACGTGCAAATGGAGATTTCCCATAAACTGCCGCAGCCTTAATCCTTTTGAATCGACCTATATTTGTAATATCTTCTTTTACCTGTACCGCAAGCTCTCTCGTTGGTGTTAAAACTAATGCTTGTGGTTTATTCTCTTCCCACTCCACCATTTCACAAAGTGGAATACCAAATGAAGCTGTTTTTCCACTTCCAGTCTGGGACTTCACAACAAGATCCTTCTTTTCTAATGCAACTGGAATAACCTCACCTTGTACTTCTGTTGGATGATTATATCCTAACCCAGTAAGTGCCCTTACGATTTCCGTACTTAGTTTATAATCAGAAAAACTTTTTTTACTCATATATTAACCTCATTTTATTTTGTATTATTTTCTTTTTTATCTTTTGTATACATTACTATCACCCTACTTATTATACTTGAAACCTCATATAAAAAGGTGGATCATGCCAGATTCATCTTTTTATATAGAAATAAACCTTATCATTTCATATAATGTTCAACTACTTGATAACATCTTTTGCTCGTATTGTTAGCATTAACCTTTTCATAGTATCCTACATCCACTCCAAAAAAATAAAAAGAATACATACAACCTTGTATAATTATCTTAATTTTTCAACCTTTTTTCATAAACGAACAATAAAAATAAAAAAACGTTTTAAATTCGTTTTTAACGTTGTTTTTCAGATATAAAATCTACTTTTTCAAAAAATGTTAAGAAATCCTTTGACTTCTTAATAAAAATAATGTAAATTATCCTATGGACGAACATTTTTGATTAATAAAAATAAAATATTCGTATTTTAGGGGTGTAAATGATGGAAAACGTATTCGACTATGAAGATATTCAATTAATTCCTGCAAAATGTATTGTAAATAGCCGCTCTGAATGTGATACAACTGTCACTTTAGGAAAACATAAATTTAAATTACCTGTCGTACCTGCAAATATGCAAACGATTATTGATGAAAGAATTGCAACTTATTTAGCTGAGAACAACTACTTTTATATCATGCATCGTTTCCAACCAGAGAAACGAATCTCATTCATTAGAGATATGCAATCACGTGGATTAATCGCTTCTATCAGCGTTGGTGTAAAAGAGGGCGAATATGAATTTGTACAACAATTAGCTGCTGAGCAACTGACACCTGAATATATCACGATTGATATCGCACACGGTCATTCTAATGCTGTGATTAACATGATTCAACATATTAAAAAACATTTACCAGAGAGCTTCGTTATCGCTGGAAACGTTGGAACTCCAGAAGCGGTAAGAGAATTAGAAAATGCTGGTGCCGATGCAACAAAAGTTGGTATTGGACCTGGTAAAGTTTGTATTACTAAAATTAAAACAGGCTTCGGAACTGGTGGTTGGCAGCTAGCTGCACTTCGCTGGTGTGCAAAAGCTGCAAGTAAGCCAATTATCGCTGATGGTGGTATTCGTACACACGGCGACGTAGCTAAATCTATACGATTTGGGGCAACTATGGTCATGATCGGTTCTCTATTCGCTGGTCACGAAGAGTCTCCAGGGGAAACAATTGAAAGAGATGGCAAACTTTATAAAGAATACTTCGGTTCTGCTTCTGAATTCCAAAAGGGTGAGAAGAAAAACGTTGAAGGTAAGAAAATGTTCGTTGAGCATAAAGGTTCTTTAGAAGATACGTTAATCGAAATGGAACAAGATCTTCAATCTTCTATCTCTTACGCTGGTGGTACAAAATTAGATGCTATTCGTACTGTAGATTATGTTGTCGTGAAAAACTCGATTTTCAATGGTGACAAAGTATATTAATTCTTAAATTAACTTGAACCTTTCCGTAAATCGTTACTAGAAATACTACAAAAAAGGCAGCACACACTGCATCCACTGCAGTAGCTCAAATGATTAAAGAGGAAGTACAACCTGCTATTGATCGCTGGTGGTACAATGAAACATGCCGGAGTAGATATGTCAAAACCAGATGCAATCCGTAAAGCTGTTTCTTACGTTGGTTCATTAATTGATAAATTAGAGCATTCTTATCAAGTATAAAAAATAAGCCCTCGCTTTATGAGGGCTTATTTCATATTTACTTCCCAAACCGTTTGCGATATCCACATTTCCTGCAAAGTTCTTCAACCGCAACTCTTTTCGAAAATCCATCGACAATGTTTGTTGCTCTTTCACCTTCAATAATGTTAGAAAATGAATCATTATTAATATTCCCAAGGTTAATAATCCCTTCACCATCTAAACAACAAGGAATAACTGTTCCATTCGCTAAAATACCCGCTTGATTACGAAGTCCATGACAGAATCCTTTCCCATCATCCTCTTCTTCATGTAATGCTGGCCACTGGAATTCATAGTCTTGATTAATAAAGACACGTTCTGCAATTTTTATACCTTTTCCTGGTGTAAGCTTCTCTTCAATTTGATAAGATAGATCAAATTCATTTTCAATTATAGATAATAACTCTCTATTTTTCTGGATTTCAGCATTCGTTTTATTATCCTGAGTTAAATTCCATAACCTTAACGATACAATTAAATCTGATTGACTTGTCGCTTCCCTAATGAAGGAAAGTATACTCCTTACATAGCCCTCTTTATCTTGCGAACCTGGATGTCCATCAAAACTATGCAGTGAAAAATTCATTTGTCTTAACGCAGGCTTATTTAACAGCCTATGTCTTCTCTTATTAATTAACGTTCCGTTCGTTGTAATATTAACTTTAAACCCTTTTTCATGACTTAAGTCTAATAGTTGATCTATTTTCGGGTGGAGCAACGGCTCACCCTTCACGTGCAAATAAATGTAGTCTGTGTGAGGTTTAATTTGGTCTAATCTTTTAGCAAAATCCTCCACAGAAATGAATTGCTTCTGCCTTTCCGTCGGCGGACAAAAGCTACACGCAAGATTACATACACTCGTAATCTCCAAGTAAAACTTCTTAAACTTCTTCACCTTTAATTCCTCACTTCTCTAACTACTTATACTTTTTCCTCTTCATATTACAGCATATTTTTATGGAAATAGAAACATACTTATTTTAGGAAATCTACATACCATCTAATAATATTTAAAAGACCATCGGTAATTTTTGTCCAATGGTCTTTTTATCCTTTTATATGCAAAGAATAAATTTATTTATGATACGGTTCATCGTAACTATTCTAAATAAGGTTATTTTTTATTATTTTCATAATTAAATTTAACAAAAAAGGTAGTGCCTTCCGATCCTGTTTGAATTTCTATTTTTGCATTATGGCGGGCAGCAATGGCATAACATACACCTAACCCCAATCCAGTTCCATTATCTTTGGTCGTGTAAAACGGCGTACCCAGTTTCTCTAATACTTCAGGCCTGATACCTTTTCCTTGATCCCGCACTGCAAGCACCACACAATTTTGACCTTCCTTGTAAGTGCTAATGGTTAGAACTTTCCCTGTATTCATCGCTTCTAAGCCATTACGATATAGATTCATTAATAATTGCCGTATTTCATTACGATTTAAAAGTAATTCTGGAATGTCATTTGTATCGACTTGAATATATTTATTTTGATTGTACGTATCAATCTTTATTAAAGGAATAATATCGTGGATAATTGAATTTAAATCTAACATCTGCAAATCCGATTTCCTTGTATTACCCATTGAGAGAAATTCAGTAATAATAGAATTGGCACGGTTAAGTTCTTCAATCATTAAATGAAAGTACTTATTATGTTTCTCATAGGTATTCTCTTCTTTTAATAACTGTAAAAATCCTAGTACTGTTGTCATTGGATTTCTAATTTCATGGCTGATACCTGCTGCCATTTGCCCTATTAAATCTATGTTGGATAATCTTTTCAATTCCTGTTCATATTTCTTTTTTTCCGTTATGTTTTTAAAAATACAACAAATACCATCATCATACGGGTATGCAATAACTTCGTGCCAATATTCATCTGCAGTAGAAAGAAATTCGAAATGAACTGTAGTTCGCTCTGACATCGCACGATGAAATTCCTTATACATAACTGTGTCGATTTCACTCGGGAAAACATCCCATATATTCTTTCCTAATACATCTTTTGCTGTTTTTCTTTTAGGAAAATATTGGTGCTTATTTACGTACGTAAATTCCCATTTATTATTTAAAATAAAAAATCCATCCGTAATACATTCAATCACACTTGTAACTTTTTCATTAGCAGCAGCTAGCTCTCTCGTTCGCTCTTCCACTATGCTTTCTAGTTGATCCATATATGACAAATTCGAAAACGTAGGGGCTGTGGCATCAACGATAGATTTTGCTAGTTGAAGTTGAGAATGATCATAATTGTGAGCTTTTCCTTCTTTGCCAACGACGATTACCCCTAATACTTCTCCAATTGAAACCAATGGAATCATCAATAGACCCTTACTATCTATATTTTTTGTTTGAATAACTTCTTGAATCTTGGCTTCATAGCTTTTCTCTGTCCAATCCGCTTCTGTCCAATGACAGCCCTTACTTAATTTCGTTGTTTTAATTGTTGTTTTATCTAGCGGATCTAGAAGATGGGCAGTCATATTTTTACTCTCTAAAATCTGTTCTAGGTAAAAAAAGCATTTATCAAAACTCTCCTGTATCGAGGAACACATTGATAAATCACGTGTAACATTTAGTAACAGCTGCTTCTCAGCAATAAGGTTTTCCTTTTGTTTTAAATTATTTGTGTTTTGAATTGCAACCGCAGCCATATTTACATAAGCTTCAACACTTTGAATTTCTGAATCTGTTAAATTCATCGGAATTCCATAATCAAATAAAAAAACTAGACCAAATAACTCTTGCCCAAATGAGATAGGCAGAGCTAATAAGGACTTAATTTTGAATGCATTAACCGGTCTCGGATCTGGTCGATGATCCTTTGAGGTATCAGGAATATAGATGGTTTTTTTCGTTTCAATAACCTCTTTTGCCAGTAAGTCTATTTCAGGATCAATTACTTGAGTATCGAGCGTTACGCCATTTATAGTCTCTGGTTTTCCTGCAAACCCTCTAAATGTTCCATCTTCCTGGGGTAAATAAATTCCAACAGCATCGCACCTAACAATTTCCTCTGATATCGCCATTGTCACACGCTGCAATACGTCACGTAGTTCTAATTTCGTATTTATTATTTTTGTTATATTTGCGAGTCTAGAATATCTCGTCTGATCACTTACCATTCACATAGCCTCCAATTATAGGCATAATAAAATAAATATGATAATATCAGTGTTTTACATAGAATACATTACTTATGATACGGTTCTCCACGATTAATCCGAAACGCTCTATACACTTGCTCAAGCAACACTAATCGCATTAATTGGTGTGGCAATGTCATCTTTGAAAAAGAAAGTGATTCATTTGAACGCTTCATCACCTCTGAGCTTAGTCCCAGTGATCCACCAATTACAAATGCGACTTTACTCTTTCCGTATGTAGCAAGGCGATCTAGACTTACCGCAAATTCTTCTGATGACTTTTGCTTTCCTTCTATAGCTAATGCAATCACATGCGTGTCATCAGAAATTTTATCGAGTATACGTATACCTTCTTTTTCCTTTACAATTAACATTTCTGCTTCACTTAAATTTTCTGGCGCCTTTTCATCAGGTAATTCAATTACTTCTACTTTTGCGTATGCAGATAATCGTTTTAAGTATTCTGCTATACCTTGTTTCAAATATTTTTCTTTTAATTTCCCAATTGAAATAATCGAGATATTCACACGTATCCTCCACCTTACAAACATGTTATCCACAAAACTTATCCACATATCCACAAATACTACCCACATATTGTGTGGGAATCTGTGTTCGATACAACATATGTCGCCTCATTTTGACAAAATTCACATGTTTTTTTCTCTTTTCCTGAGTTATCCACATTGTTGATAACTGGTGCAACTTCACACTCATCCACAATAATATCTAACGCTAATTCAACATGTTCTAAACAACAAGGTAAATTCATTTTCTACACCTCACTTTTCTACAATAGAAAACAGGAGGTAGGCCCTCCTGTTTTTAATACTTTTGAATGCCTAATTTCACTGTTGTTGTTACTCTTTTTGTACCACGATAAAACGTAAGAGTCATTTTATCATTAATTTCCTTATCATATAAGGCCGTACGGAATCCAATAATATCGCGAATCGGTTTTCCATCTACTGCCACAATAACATCATGTTCTCTTAAACCAGCATCCGCACCTGGCGAAGGACTTTTCACATCCAAAATACAAACGCCCTCTGTTACAGTACCTGGTAAATGTAATGTTTTTGACCAATAATAGTTTGGGATTTCATTTAATGACCTAAGTTCAATCCCAACATACGGTCTTCTTACTTTTCCATACTTCTCAAGTTCATTCATAATTGGAACAGCTCTAGTCACCGGAATAGCAAGGCCGATTCCTTCTACTTCTTTTGCAGC
The DNA here is from genome assembly GCF_001836235.1 of Bacillus sp. HMSC036E02. Lineage (NCBI taxonomy): Bacteria > Bacillati > Bacillota > Bacilli > Caryophanales > Bacillaceae > Bacillus > Bacillus sp. HMSC036E02. The sequence continues at coordinate 169,920 of NZ_KV827880.1, forward strand.
AATTTTCATTGAATTAATACCAATTAATTGTCCTGCTGCATTTACAAGCGCACCACCACTATTCCCCGGATTAATCGCTGCATCTGTTTGTAACACTTCTACTTGCCAATCATAATGTCCATCTTGATCTAAATCTACAGGGACAATACGTTCATTAGCTGAAATAATACCTTGTGTAACTGTTCCAGAAAATTGCAGTCCAAGTGGGTTTCCAATCGCAATAACTGGTTCTCCTCTGCGAACAGTATTAGAATCGCCAATTTCAATTATTTTTTTCACATGCTTTGCATCTATTTCTAATACAGCTAAATCTGTGACTACATCGGTTCCTAATACTTTTCCAGGAACCTTCTTACCATCACTTAGACTTACTTCAATACGATTCGCTCCAGCTACAACATGATTATTCGTTACAATATAAGCTTTACCATCTGTCTTTTTATAAATTACTCCTGATCCTGTACCGGCCTCTGAATCTGCCTCTGAAAAATTATCTCGTTGAATGTTAATAACACCCACAACAGCTTCAGATGCACGATCAACAGCATCTACAAAGCTAATCTGTTTAATCCCTTGAGCTTCAGCCATATTACTTCCGCTTGCTTCAGCTTGCGGAAGCGTATCAGCAGAATTCGAAAATAAAGGCGCTCCAAACGCAAATAAAGAAGCTCCTACAATTGTTCCCGCTATACTCGAAAGAACTATACCTTTGTGCTTCTTTTTTCCTGCACGTTTCATACGATAACTTTCTTCATCAATAAAGGACATATTTGTTCACCTATCTTCCTGAAAACAACTATATTCACCTTTATTGTTTACTAAAATGAAGAATTATACGTATTGAATTTTTGTAGGCATTTTTGGATCTGTATCGTGAATTTCAAATGATTCACCCACTCCAAATCCTTTTTCCTCTAGTACTTGTGATACTGACATACGCGCTAGTTCTTTCATGTTATTATCTAAGCTTAAATGGGCTAAATAAATATGCTTTGTCTCATCTGTAATTACATCTGCCATCGCTAATGCAGCATCCTCATTACAAACATGCCCAACGTCACTTAAAATACGTCGTTTAATGCTCCATGGATAACGTCCCATACGAAGCATTTCTACATCATGATTACTTTCAAATACGAAAGCATTAGCTCCCTTAATAACGCCCTTCATACGGTCACTTACGTATCCCGTATCTGTAATAAGCGCTAATTTCCTATTATTGTTATGGAAAGCATAAAACATCGGTTCTGCCGCATCATGAGAAACTCCAAATGACTCGACTTCAATATCACCAAATGTTTTCACATCACCAACTGAGAAAATAAACTTTTGTTCAGTTGGGATATTTCCTATTAAATGTTCCATTGCATTCCATGTTTTCTCATTTGCATAAACAGGTAAATCATATTTACGTGCCAATACACCTAATCCTTTAATATGATCACTATGCTCATGCGTTACAAGAATACCTGATACATCATTTATATTTAGTTCTGCTTGTTTAAATAAAGCCTCTGTTGCTTTACCACTTAAACCTGCGTCGACTAGTAATTTTTTTTCATCGGTTCCTACGTATAGCATATTTCCTGTACTTCCACTTGCAAGTACGCTAAAATGCAACCCCATTCTTTCTCACTCCAGTATGTTCATCAACCACTTGATTTTCCTTTTCTCCTAATTCCATAACTTGTCCTTCAATTGCATTCACAAAGAAGTCCTGCTTCTGCTCCGTTTTTAAATTCCACGTTGGAGCAAGTACTTGGTTATTAGAAGTAGATGCGGTAAGAGTGGCATAACCAATTTGCGCTTCTTTAACATGCGTATTTCCATGAATTTTATTTTTTAAATACAAATTTTCTAAAGCTGTTTGAGCCGTAATAATTTCTTGCTCTTTCGTTTTTTCACCTTCGCCCATTTCTTTTAAATCAGTTAGCATTGTCTGCGTATATGAAACAAGTTCATTTTTTTCATTTAATTCCACAACAATCATCGCCTGATTATTATAGAAAATAGGCTTATCTTTATATTTTTGGAAGAAATAAATTTTAGAGTCTTTCACCGCTCCAAATTCATATTTTTGTCCATCCAATACATAGTTCTTCAAAAATTCATTATACTTATCTTTTGATAATGATTTCGTATTTAAAAAAGGCTCTTTTAGCTTACTTTCTATCTTGTACATATTTTGTATATGCACCGTTTGATTTTTCAAAGACTGTATATCTTCTTCTTTAAAGGCTTTATTTTCCGCTCTAATAAATGACTCTTTTTTCGGTTCTTTAGGGATATTTCCCATCGTAATTTTATTTGCTTTTAATTCTTGATCTATCTTTGTTTCTGCAATAAGCTCCAATTGATTACTATCTTGCTTTTGAATGAATTGGAAAATGAGAAAGAGGTCCAAAACAAAAAAGGTCACAATAAATATGGTTTTAATCCGATCCCAATCCATTTAGTCCTCCCTCACTCCACTCATAGATTTTCTGTTTACCTGTTTCATCTTCAACAAGCTTTACATACCAAATTGGTTGTAGTCGAACCACTTGCCCATCTAGTGATAACTTGTATCCAATGCCAATATCCTTAATTACTTGTTTCTTTATCTCTGGATTATTTTCTAGGGATGCTATTACAACATGCCCTGACGGAAGAGTAACCTTCTGTTCTATACCTTTAGTATTTAAAGACAGCAACGGTCTTTCATATTCCATTACTTCTTCTGATCCCCATACTTGTCTTAATTCCGCTAATCCATCTGCATTGAATACTGGATATCCATCTTCATTTAAGCGAAATACTGTCTCTCCTTTATTCATATAGTCCAAACGATATGAATCCAAACTCCCACTGTGACCACTTACAAATTCAAAGCTTTTTTGTAAAAGCATTAAATTATCTATCGTTTTCTCAGTTAAGACAGAAGAGTTTTTATACTTTAGCATGTGACGATCGTTTTCAATTTCCATGGATCTAATACCATCTGTAAATGTTTCTTTCGACATCTCGGTAATCGGACTTAAATAACGAGGATCACTAAACAGAGCATTCTTAAACGTATCAACTGCTAAATTAGATGAAATATATGTTATATTGCTTAACTCTGTCGTTCCATCTGGTAAAAATAATTTTTTCATATCATTGAGTTGATAATCAAAATAAGGTTTTGCTGATACTATAAATTGATTTTGGGCATTTACAATATCTTTTAAATACAAGCCACTTAATTTTGCCTCGTATATTTTAAAGTTATCACCATCAGAAACAAAGTTAATTTTAATTTCTTGATCCTTACTTCTAGAAGGATCAAGGAGAATACGATTAAAGTGTTTAGGCTTATCTGTACTTTTCTCTTTCATGTTAAACATGGATTTAACTGCATCAAATGGGATATCGGTAGGGAAAACAAGTTCAACTTTCCCTTCACCATGCACATATGAAAGGAAATCACCCTTAGTGATTGATATCTCTCTAAAATCATGTAGTTCCCCTACTTCCAGGGGCTTATAGATTGATTCTATATCTGCCTCTCTTCTGCTCCCATAATGATTTTTATCTTTATGCACGATGATAGAAGTAGGACGGACAACATCGGAAATTTTAGTTTGGTTCATTCCTTCATTCCCCTGTACAAATTTCGCGTTTTGCATGGATGTAGAATCTGGCACATACGTCCATAGATTAAAAGTAAGAAATAGGCTAATTACAACTAGGTTAATTAAAACTATTGTTTTAAAGTTTTCCATACTCATTCCCAATCGTCCTCTTCATCTGCTGCCATTGGTAACGTGAAATAAATAGTTGTCCCTTTTCCTTCTTCACTCTTCGCCCAAATAGAGCCACCATGTGCCTCAATCATTTCTTTTGCAATTGCTAATCCAAGTCCCGTACCACCCATTTGTCTTGAACGAGCTTTATCTACGCGATAAAAACGTTCAAAGATTTTATCAACGTTTTCTTTTGGAATACCCATTCCTTGGTCACTTACACTAATTTCTAATAAATCACCGCGATCACGTAAACGATATGTTACTGTTCCACCTTCTGGTGAATACTTTAATGCGTTAGAAATAATGTTATACAGCACTTGAGTAATTTTGTCAGTATCCATATCAATAAATCTAGATTTCTTAGAGAAAGATCGTTTGAAACTTACATTTTGCTCTTTAGACATTTCAAAGCGATCAATAATATTATTAAAGAAATCAGTAAAGTCGACCCATTCTTTCATTAAACGATGCTCTGTACTATCCAATTTAGATAGCTGTAACAACGCATTTACAAGTCTAATCATTCTTTCTGTTTCTTCTTGTGTAACCGTTAAAAATTGTGGTGCAATATTTGGATCCTGCCATGCTCCATCTGTAAGTGCCTCTAAATAACTGCGCATCGTCGTTAATGGCGTCCTTAATTCATGAGAGACATTTGCCACAAACTCACGGCGTTCCCGTTCTATACGTTCCTGCTCTGTTACATCATATAGTACAGCAATTAAGCCGTTTGCCTTCCCTGTTTCTTTTTGAATAACAGAGAAACTAGCACGTAAAATATATGGTTCATTTCTCGTACTAAAATCTAATAAAACAGAATCTGGCTCTTCATATAAATGATCGAGCGTAAATTCTTCCTGTATCCCTAATACCTCTAAAACAGATTGATCGAGCGCTGTTTCACGAGAAACATTTAACATCTTTTCCGCAGGGTCATTTAGTAAAATAATATCCCCTTTTCGATCAGTAGCAATTACTCCATCTGTCATATGTGATAAAACAGATGATAATTTACGCCTTTCACTTTCTGTAGAAGAACGAGCTTGTTGTAATTTTTTCGATAAATTATTGAAGGATAATGCCAGTTGTCCAATTTCATCATGGCTATGCACTTTTACTTTTCTGGAATAATTTCCTTTTGCCATTTCGATTGCTTGTCTCCGCATATCTGAAATTGGTCTTGTAATTGTTTGAGCCAACAAAATCCCAAGTACGGCCGTTACTAATAAAGCAATTACTGTTCCCGTAGCAAAAATTTGATTTATATCCTTCATTTGTTTATATACATCTTCCATAGATGCCACAATGTAAATAACACCAAGCGCATCCTTACCGTTATCATCTAGAATCGGAGTAAGCATAACTTGAACACGATGACCTGTACTACCATCCTTCTCAATTTTCACTTCTGGCTTTTTTTGTACTAACACTCGCTGAACAGCTATATCAGTTGATGTTCGATTCACCTTATTCTGCTTTGATTCATCTGAAATAGCCAGTAACTTTCTGTGCGAATCAAATACACTTACCTCTTGTATAACTTTCTTCTGATCAGAGGCAAATTTTCGAATTGACGTTTTAATCGTTTCATCTGTTGACTCTGTTTCTGCTTTTGTATAACTTTTTTTAAACTCTTGCTTCAAATTATATGATAATAAGTTTGTTTGCTGCGTTAAAGAATCCCTAAAACCTTGTACTAAGCTCTTCTCTAATTCCCTTACGAAATATACTCCAATAACTTGCATCGCTATTAATATTAATAGCATATATATAAGCACAAATTTTAAATGAATAGATTGAAAAAAACCAACTTTCTTCATATACTATTCCTGCTCTGGGTCACGCAAGTAATACCCTACTCCACGTCTAGTTACAATTAAAGTAGGATGGCTTGGATTATCTTCAATTTTTTCACGCAAACGACGTACTGTAACGTCTACTGTGCGCACATCTCCAAAATAGTCATAACCCCAAACTGTTTGTAATAAATGTTCGCGTGTCATAACTTGTCCTAAATGTTTCGCTAAATAATGTAGCAACTCAAATTCACGATGTGTAAGCTCGATATTTTCCTCGCGCTTCGTTACACTATATGCATTTGGATTAATCACAATTGGTCCAATAACCATTTCTGTATTTTCTTCTTTTTCCGCAGCACCACCTTGTTGATGGCGGCGTAAATTCGCCTTCACACGAGCAAGTAATTCCCTTGTACTAAATGGCTTCGTTACATAATCATCTGCCCCAAGCTCAAGCCCTAATACTTTATCAATCTCAGAGTCCTTTGCTGTAAGCATAATAATCGGCATTTCTGAGCTTTTACGTATTTCACGGCAAACCTCTAAGCCGTCTTTACCTGGTAGCATAATATCTAATAAAACCATATCTGGTTGCTCTTCATTAGCCTTTTCAATTGCTTCATCACCATCATGTGCCATTACTATTTCAAAACCTTCTTTTTCTAAGTTAAACTTCAAAATATCTGCAATCGGCTTTTCATCATCAACTACTAAAATTTTCTTTCCCATCATCGTCTATTTCCTCCTTATAAAAATATGGTCAATAATCCCTAAACATATTGATGTTTACATAGTATGTCCTATATGACCGCATCCTTTGTTTAAGTATTTTCTCCTCTATTCTCATAGACTCATGTATGATCCACTTTTACACGGCATCTTATACGATCTATAGAAAAACCTCTAGCTTCAACTGCTAGAGGCTCCTCGTTCTATTTTAAAATAACTACTCAGTTTTGTAAAATTACATAAATAAAAAGGATATTAAGTGGGCCCACTTAATATCCTGAGAGTGGCTCGGGACGGAATCGAACCGCCGACACGAGGATTTTCAGTCCTCTGCTCTACCGACTGAGCTACCGAGCCAAAACTATATATAAAACCACTAATGGTGGTATAAACAAAAGTGGCGGTCCCGACCGGGGTCGAACCGG